>NZ_JASJWL010000048.1:0-37910 GCF_035019225.1 Pseudomonas sp. CCC4.1
CCCCCCCCCCCCCCCCCCCCCCCCCCCCCCCCATTTTTTTTAACACCCCCACCCCCCCATCCCCGATGTGTATAAGAGACAGCTCAACACCCCCTCCGCAATAGCAACTTCAATACTCTTATCCATCTTCAGTTGCCAGCCATTAAATTGGCGTCAATATATCCTCCAATTAACCCACTCTAACCACACTACAAAACAACCTCATCGTCTCGACAAAAAACATACATGGCGATATGATATCGCCCCATCAAGCAAGCCCCACCCAAACAGGATGTTTTGTGTGCCGAAGTTCTTTTATACGGACTGCGTAATAAGCGATCTTAAACAAATAGACTTTCACCGTGACGAGTTCACTGCCCGTATCGATGGGCGCACGGCCAAACGCCTGGCCATGACCCATGACCTTTATCACCACCTGATGGGCGCTGACCGCAGTGGCAAAAGCCGGGTCTGGTTTTACGCCCCCGGGTTCAATAAAGCGCTGGTTATCGCCGCTGTACGGCCTACCGGCCAAGAACACAGCCTGCTGCGCAATCGCGCAATTAGCAGCCCTTACAAAATGCTGTTCAGAACCCTGTTTGCCGGCCTGCTGGCCTGGTTCGCCACCTGGGCCTTGCTGGCGATTCCTGTGCTGTCCTGGTATGGCGCCAATGCGCAAAAGGGTGTGCCTTTACTGGAAACCCTCAGCCTGCAGATCGGGGTGGGGGTTGCACTGCTGAGCTTCAGCTATTGGCTGTGGGTTCGGGTAAAAATGCACCGACTCGAGCGCTGGCAAGCGGGGAATCTCACGCCTTATACCCAGGCGCATATTTCTACAGCTGAACCCACCCCACAGGCCACACCCAAAGCTGTCACAGAGCCCACCCCCGAGCTTGTCGATTAACCACTGGCGGTTACCCACGCCAGCGGTTTTGCCCCCCTTCTATATCCCTGGGCACCGGGGGCAGCCCTCACAGCGTTCGTCAGGTGCAATGGATGGCCATTCTTTATTTTCAGCTTTTAATCATCGTGACTCTTTACCTCGCGAGCCTCGTCGGTAAAAAGCCAACCATGGGCATCAAACCGTGGGCCGAACCCAGCTAGCCATATGCTTTGGACTAAACGATCCGTAACCACGGCCAGCGCAACTGATAGCTTGTAGCTTTTTGATGGAACAAGTCAGGCTGGATATTTTTGGGGTTGGGTCGCAAATAACCCATTGCGACATCATCCAACCCATAAGGCGCATGCACCTCACCCGTGCCAGGGTCCAGACCAATGCAAGTACCCGCAACGAGATACCTATCAATTCCGTGCTTCGCTGACTCAAGCCGAGGATAAGCCCTGCCAAAGCGTTCGCCGTAGCAGAGATGGACACGGGCCTGATTCTTGATATCGACCTTTGCGTCCAGATCCTGGAAAAGCTGCCGGGTACGGACAATACCGTCGCTCTCGGCCTCCCAGGATAGGTCCGTGTCGAAGTAAAAATTGTCGTAGTCCTTCACGCCTGATTCCGGTGGAAGATTCCAGGCGGCCTGGATCAGACGGCAGATAAATCTGCATCGCGAACCATGGCTGCCAGTTCAGTCGCCAGTGCAGCCGCATCTTTTCGATAGTCTTTGTTCCAGGCGCATGACCAATCATCCGGCCTTCCCTGATCGTCCCATTGGGCCAACGCAAGCCCGTTGATTATCTCCAGTTCGAACCAAAGAGCCTGCCAAGCGACGGCGTCCTGGACCAAAGCAGCGTCTTGCCACAGGAATTCCGTTTGCGCGACAAACGCCGACCATGCGAACAGGTCTTCTGATGCTTGTTCGCCGAGCGTTAACCAGTACTTTCTGATATCCACCGAACTGCTCCTTTTTATAAAACGTCTATACCGGGATAAAGCTGCGCTGGTGGATGGTCATTGGGATCTTCGAAGTGGCTATTGTTGTAATGGGTTTTGGCCGTCGGCCCTTCACCCTTGTACCTCACCTGCGAGTTTGGAGTGAGATGCCAGCCGTCTCCGTCCTTGTCGCGCTCAATCAGCGACGGGTATAACGTGCAGGTGCCAGTAGAGCCCGATGTCAGCCTGAATTGGTAATAGTGCCCAGGTTCTGCCGTGAACTGCGTCGAGACGTAGCAGGATCGCGTGCGCGCCCCCTCCCAGTACATACCCACGTGCGTTTCGATACCGGGCCGGATGCGGGTTTCGTAATAGTCCGACGTGAGATTTTGCCCTGCTTTGGGCATCCCCTCATCTTGTGTATGGATGAACGGAAGCGGCCCACTGCGAATGACACCGCCCGAACGTATCCCATTTTCGTACTGGTACAGGCTGGCATGCTGAGTGAAGTTGACGATGCGTACCCAGGCGGGGTTCGGCTCGTTTTCAGGGGCTGTGAAGTAATAGGTGCGGGGCAGATACTGGCAGCCTGCGAATAACGGCAAGGCTATCAGGCAGAGTGCAGAACGTATCGACATGGAGCCTGTCCTTTTGCAGAGTCGAGGGTAGAGACCACAAGAAAGCAGGTGCATTGCGTGAAAGGTGAAAATTTTTTTGATGCGTTAAGGACACGCCTGATCATTTCTATGCGCAGGCGACTGCCTGACAATCTGCCATCTTGAGGGGCTGGCGCCGTCAATTGGGGATGTTCTGGTCTTGAGAGGAGGCTTGGCCTCTATCGCCCAAGGGTATATGGCTTCGGCATCGCGCTTGAACAGATCCAAGTTTTGCCATGCATTCAGCAATTCGGGCTGGCCGATCTTTCTCGAATCAATTCAACGCTTTTTGGCTTGATCCTAAACTGTGCTGCGTTCTCGTTTGCCGACTGCAATCACCGACACAACGATTCGCTCATCAATGACCTTGTAGATACCCTGTTTAAGAGCCCCTCACCCTAGCCCTCTCCCGGAGGGAGAGGGAACTGACCGCACGCGGCTTCGTGAACACTGACAATTTGCCCCCTCTCCCAGAGTTCGACGCGTTCTTCCCGCCCATTCAGGCAATTGAACGTCGGTGGACGTGCTCATGGTGTACCTCTGTTCATTCCAGGAATACAAAACCCAGCACTTGGCCGGGTCTGGGCTTCAAATACAACGGATAAATCAGATGTGGTTGGCGCAACCCGGCAGGGTATTGTCGATGATCAAATCCCCCTCAACACGGTAACCAATTGCCCCAAACAAGAAAGAATGATTCAGCTGGCTCATCACAACATCACTGAGGCCGACAGCGCAGTGATCCTTCTGGATGGCGTTATCCATGGCTGTTTTGATGTTAGGTAAGCCAAAAGGGATAATAACAACCGGGTAGCGATCTTCACCGATCACGCGAACACCCTTGGTAAATTTACCTGCGTTGATGTCGCCAAACTCGTTGGTTTGTACCCGCTGCTCGATCTGACCAGAAGAGCCAAAGCGCACAGGCCAGATAAACGTGTCCATCAGTGCCTCCCCGTGGCGTCCAGCAAACCGTTCTGGCGCTGTTCCTGACGGATCACCTGCCGCACTGGCGCATCGATCATTTTGCCCATTTGTTGTGTAAATTGCTGGGCGCGAGATTCAGTCGTGACGTCAAGCGAGCTGTTGCCTCGCGCATCGACGCTGATCTGTACCTGAACCGATGGCATGGATTGCGCAGCGCCCACCGTCTTGGCGGGCGGTGCCAGAAACTGCTTCAAACGCATTGGTACGCCCGCCCACTACCCGCTCGCCCTGCTGCAATCGCCAGGTATCGGTCTTGGGCACGTTATCCAGACCTTCATGGGCCATACCTACCAACCGGCCGAGGCTTCACGATTGCCGCTTGAAATAGTGCGCAGGTAATCGCGCCCCATCCGCCCTGCCCGCGCCATCTCCCGCTGATAGGCACCGGTCTGCGCCGAGACACTGTCTATCAGTGATCGCAGCGTTTTGCCGGGCCTGGGGTGCTCCTGATCAGGATCGTTACAATCTGAATTCAAGAATAGGCGCAGAGGTTGACCTGTCGTCTGAACGGACGCCAACAAAACACGCGGCTGAGCTAAAATCTGCTGATTAACCCTTTACAAATAGCCTAACAAAGTCGGTCTCCGGCAAAGACAGGTCTGAATTTATGGCGATCAAAAGCGAAACATTCGGTCGAGTTGAACTCAGCGAGAAAGATGCTGCGCGGTTCTTGCAGCACCTCAAAGAAGATCCACCCAACATGAACGCAAAAGCTTCGTACAAGCGCGGCAAAGCGATTCTGCGCCATGTTTTTGGTAACAACCCTAAAAATACACACTGATAGTTACGGCTGTACGCTATGCAACCCGGCGTTGATTACTCCATCGAAAAGCTATCCAGCGCACATCAGCTAAGCAAATTTTCCATCGGCCCAGATCCTAGTCTGCGCGCGCTGAAAACCTTCCTGCAACATCATGCTTTGAATTATCAAACTGCCAATGTCGCGGTTAGCTATGTTGCTGTTCTGCCACCTACGACAACTGCATCGTGTAGTGGTCAACTCATCCCGGACACGGTTTTGAGTTTTTCTTCCGTTTTCGCTGGGGCCAATCCATCGTTAAATTGATGAGGTCGGATCCAGTTGTAGTGATGCATCAGGTACTGGCTAATATCTCTCTGAGCCTGGTGGCCGGTCATGTAGCCAGTGGTTGGTATCCACTCTGTTTTCAAGCTGCGAAAAACCCGCTCCATCGGCGCATTATCCCAGCAGTTTCCTCGGCGGCTCATACTCTGACGCATGCGATAACGCCACAGCCGCTGGCGAAAGTTGCGGCTGCCATATTGGGATCCCTGGTCTGAGTGAAATAGCAGGCCTTGCGGCTTGCCACGCTGCTCGTAAGCCACATCCAACGCCTTGATCACCAAGTCTGCATCCGGCTTTTCTGATAACGCCCAGCCCACCACTCGGCGAGCGTAAAGATCCATGACAACCGCAAGGTAGTGCCATTTCCCCTGTGCCCAGATGTAGGTGATGTCGCCGCACCAGACCTGGTTGGGCGCTTCGACATCAAATTCTCGGTTCAATATATTTGGGATATCCGGCCGCTCGACTGTCGCCTTTTTATAGGCGTGTGATCCTGGCTGCTTGCTGACCAACTCCAGCTCACGCATCAGCCTGCGTACCTTAAACCGTCCAATTTGCTCACCTTCTTCTTGCATCATCAACGTGATGCTTCGACTGCCGGGAGCACTTCGGCCCTGGGTGAACAACTCGCTCACTCGGCTACGCAGCCTGAGCCGCTCAACATCTGGTGTTCGCCGCCTTAGACGATGCGCGTAGTACCCCGAACGAGCGACCTCAAACGCCTCGCACAAGCAGTCAACAGGCTCATGGACGCTTAGCTGATTGATCAGCGCGTACGCTCGACATCTTCCGACATCAAGAGCGCGGTAGCCTTTTTTAATATTGATTTCTCGCGCTCGAGGCGAGCAATCCGAGCTTCCAACTCCTGGATTTTTTGCTGCTCTGGTGTCAGGGCCTTGCTCTGGGGCGTGACGCCGGTGCGCTCTTGCTGAAGCTGGTCGACCCAGCGGCGCAGCGCCGACTCACCAACACTCAGTGAACGACTGGCTTCGATGAAGCTGTAGTTTTGCTTGAGCACGAGGTCGGCAGCCTCGCGTTTGAATTCAGCGGAAAAGGTACGGCGTTGTTTGGTCATCTGACACCTCGATCTGGCGAGTATTCTCGCCTAAAAGGGTGTCCGGTTTCATTAGACCACTACAAGACCAGAGCCAATAGAGAAATCGCTCTGCTCTCACATGTGTTCAACATGGCAAGGGAGTGGGGTTTCACAGATAAAGAAAATCCCTGCGCGGGAGTACGTAAGAATAAAGAAAAGGTCCGCGACTTCTATGCCAACGATGTGGTGTGGGCTGCGGTGTACGCTCAGGCACCGCAAGAGCTGAAAGACGCTATGGATCTGGCTTACCTGACAGGACAGCGCCCAGCTGATGTGATCGCCATGAATGAAGGGGACGTGGAAGGTGACTACCTCACCGTCCAACAAGGGAAGACAGGGCGAAGGCTCAGAATATTGATGCAAGTCGATGGCATTAAAAACAGCCTGGGCATGCTTATCGAAGATATATGCACCAGGAACAAACAGCACAGCTCTGCTCGTTTTATTTTGAATACATCCGGGAGGCAAGTATCACAGGAAATGTTGCGCAACCGTTGGGACGATGCTCGAGAAAAAGCCAAACTCAAAGCAATCGTCGAAGGCAACCCGGGTGATGCCGATAAAATTGCCCAGTTCCAGTTCAAAGACATCCGCCCGAAAGCCGCATCAGAAATTACTGATATTGGTGATGCCAGCTTGCTGCTTGGTCACTCAAAACAGGAAATCACCAAGAGGGTTTACCGGCGCGTCGGAGCCATCGCCAAGCCCTCAAAATGAAATAGTTTCGGAACTCCACCCCCTAAAGTTTCGGAACTCTTCACTTTCCTGCGCCCAATAAAAAACCCCGTAGACCTTGATCTACGGGGCTTTCGAATGTGGAGGCCGAAGCCGGAATCGAACCGGCGTGGGCGGATTTGCAATCCGCTGCATAACCATTTTGCTATTCGGCCAATTGTGCTTGAAGTTTCTGTGAAAACATCAAAAACAAGAGTTTGTTACTGCGACATTATCGCTACAAGCATTTGATTCTTCAGCACTTCAGGTCGTTGCCCCGGGCTGATGGCGCGCATTATGTACTAGAAGCTGGAAGCTGGCAACCCCCTGAATTCTAATAATTTTTAGTTATTTCGCAGGCACCCGTTTTCAGATCACCACGTTGCGTACAAAGCGCAGTATCACGTCACCTTCGTTGCGGTAGGCATGGGGGCGGTTGCTGGCGTACATATGGAACTCCCCCGCCGCTATCTGCAGCGTCCGGTCGTCCATCACCAGGGTCAGGCTGCCCTCAAATACATAGAGCTGTTCGCTCCAGCCCTCGGCATCCGCCTGGGAGTGGTATTCCTCACCCGGCTCCAGGGTCCATTCCCACAGTTCTACTTCCCGTGTAGCGGTGGCCTTGGACAGTAGAACCGCTTTGCTGCCAACCCGGGTGCCCGTCCAGGCCACTTCGTTGATGCGGCTCGGGTCCCCTGACCCCGGGGCCTGTATCAAGTCGCTAAAGGCTACATTCAACGCCTCCGCCACACGGTCAAGGGTGCTCAGGCTGACGTTCTTTTCCCCTGCCTCGATGGCCACCAGCATCCGCCGGCTTACCCCGGACTGTTCTGACAATGCGCTCTGGCTCAAGTGCGCGAGCAGCCTGAGGCGTCGTACGTTCTGGCTGACGTGCTGGAGAACAGATGCGCGTTGTGAATTTTCTTTGGGCACTATATTGCTCACCTTGTGGGGCTGCGCAGTATACTGCCCAGCTTTGGCGCATTGTGCGTCTCCATTCCTGTAACACGCAAGGTTCAATGCCATTGAAACTTCCCGGATTGCTGTCGTTTATTTCCCGCTTCAGTAAAGCGGAGTGTGTGCTGATCCTGATCACCATGGTCTGGGGCATCACCTTTCTATTGGTACAACATGCGTTAACGGCGAGCGGGCCGATGTTTTTTGTGGGCCTGCGTTTTGCCGCGGCGGCGGCCATGGTCGCGCTGTTTTCTCTGCGCAGCTTGCGTGGCATCACGCTGTTCGAGCTCAAGGCCGGGATGTTTATCGGGGTTTCGATCATGCTCGGTTACGGTTTGCAGACCATCGGCCTGCAAACCATTCCCAGCAGCCAGTCGGCGTTTATTACCGCTCTGTATGTGCCTTTCGTGCCCCTGCTGCAATGGCTGGTGCTGGGGCGCAGGCCCGGGTTGATGCCGAGCCTGGGGATCATGCTGGCTTTTACCGGCCTGATGCTGTTGTCCGGGCCCGGCGGCGCCTCGCTGGATTTCAGCCCCGGCGAGATCGCCACGTTGATCAGCGCCATTGCCATAGCGGCCGAGATCATTCTGATCAGTGCTTATGCGGGCAAGGTGGATGTGCGCCGGGTCACGGTGGTGCAGCTCAGTACGGCGTCCATTCTGGCTTTTTTCATGATTATTCCTACACAAGAGGCCATTCCTGACTTTTCATGGCTATTGTTAGCCAGTGCTGCAGGCCTGGGTGCCGCCAGTGCGGTGATTCAGGTGGCCATGAACTGGGCACAGAAAAGCGTTTCACCTACCCGCGCCACCCTGATTTATGCCGGCGAGCCAGTCTGGGCAGGGATCGCCGGGCGCCTGGCGGGTGAGCGTTTGCCAGCCATTGCCTTGCTTGGCGCTGTATTGATTGTTGCAGCCGTGATCGTCAGTGAGTTAAAAACCAAGGGTAAACAGCCCGAAGCACTTGAGGACAAGCAAGGTGATCAAGCTTGCGATTAAAGCTGCAAGGCTAAGAGCCGGTACGATTTTTTACTTAGAAGCGCTTATATAGGGATAGAGCTGTAGTAAACCAGACAGGTTATCGACAGCCTTTGTAGGATTCAGCCACAGGTTTGCTGTTGGTGATCTGCAGCCCGCCCCGTATGATCGCTTACAAACTCCTGCAGATTAGAAGCCTATGTCCCTGATAGTTCTACTGCTTCTGCCCTTTATCGGCAGCTGTCTGGCGGCTGTTTTGCCGCACAACGCACGTAACAGTGAATCACTGTTGGCCGGTCTGATTGCATTGATCGGTACTGTACAAGTAGCCCTGCTCTATCCACAGATCGCCCATGGTGGCGTTATTCGTGAAGAGTTCATGTGGCTGCCCAGTCTCGGCCTGAATTTTGTTCTGCGGCTGGACGGGTTCGCCTGGCTGTTCTCGATTCTGGTGCTTGGCATCGGCACGCTGGTGTCGCTCTACGCCCGTTATTACATGTCACCCGAGGACCCGGTGCCGCGCTTTTTTGCGTTTTTCCTGGCGTTTATGGGGGCCATGCTGGGCCTGGTGTTATCCGGCAACCTGATCCAGATCGTGTTTTTCTGGGAGCTGACCAGCCTCTTTTCATTCTTGCTGATTGGTTATTGGCACCACCGCTCGGATGCCCGCCGCGGCGCTTATATGGCGCTGATGGTCACGGGCGCGGGTGGGTTGTGTCTGCTGGCGGGGGTCATGCTGCTTGGCCATGTCGTCGGCAGTTATGATCTGGATGCAGTGCTGGCTGCAGGCGACAAGATCCGCGCCCATAGCCTGTATCCAATTCTGCTGCCGCTGATCCTGATCGGCGCCCTGAGCAAGAGCGCACAGTTCCCGTTTCATTTCTGGTTGCCCCACGCCATGGCGGCGCCCACTCCGGTATCGGCTTACTTGCACTCGGCAACCATGGTCAAGGCCGGGGTCTTTCTGCTCGCCCGCTTGTGGCCTTCGCTGTCGGGCAGTGAAGAGTGGTTCTGGATTGTCAGCGGCGCCGGTGCCTGCACCCTGGTGCTGGGCGCGTATTGCGCGATGTTTCAAAATGACCTTAAAGGCCTGCTGGCCTACTCGACCATCAGCCATCTGGGCCTGATTACCCTGCTGCTGGGGCTGAACAGTCCGCTGGCAGCGGTGGCTGCGGTGTTCCACATTCTCAACCACGCCACTTTCAAGGCGTCGCTGTTTATGGCGGCGGGGATCATCGACCACGAGACCGGCACCCGGGATATCCGCAAGCTCAGCGGTCTGTTCAAGCTTATGCCTTATACGGCGACCCTGGCCATGGTCGCCAGTGCCTCCATGGCCGGGGTGCCGTTGTTGAACGGGTTCCTGTCCAAAGAGATGTTTTTTGCCGAAACCGTGTTTATCAATTCAACCGCCTGGGTGGAAATCGCCCTGCCGGTGATTGCGACCATCGCCGGTACATTCAGTGTGGCTTATGCCCTGCGCTTCACGGTGGATGTGTTCTTCGGCCCGCCCGCGACCAACTTGCCCCATACCCCCCACGAGCCACCGCGCTGGATGCGTGCCCCGGTTGAACTGCTGGTGCTGACCTGCCTGACGGTGGGGATTTTCCCGGCGCAAACCGTCGGCCCGCTGCTCGCCGCTGCGGCGCAGCCGGTGGTGGGCGGTGAGCTGCCCGAGTACAGCCTGGCGATCTGGCATGGCCTGAATGCGCCGATGATCATGAGCCTGATCGCCATGTCCGGCGGTATCCTGCTGTATGTGCTGTTGCGCAAACAGCTCAAGCTCGACCGCTTCCCGCTGCCGCCGCTGATCCAGTATTTCAATGGCAAACGCTTCTTCGAGCGCAGCCTGGTGGTGATCATGCGCGGCGCGCGGCGCATCGAACGACGCATCAGCACCCAGCGCCTGCAAACCCAGCTGTTTTTGTTGATTCTGGTCGCCGTGATCGCCGGGCTGATCCCGATGCTGTACAGCGGGCTGGGCTGGGGCGACCGCCCGAAAATACCGGGCTCGATCGTGTTTATCACCCTGTGGCTGATTGCGATTGCCTGTGCCCTGGGCGCTGCCTGGCAAGCCAAGTACCACCGTCTCGCAGCCCTGACCATGGTCAGTGTGTGCGGCCTGATGACCTGCGTGACCTTCGTATGGTTCTCGGCGCCTGATCTGGCATTGACGCAACTGGTGGTTGAAGTGGTGACCACGGTGCTGATCCTGCTGGGTCTGCGCTGGCTGCCACGGCGTATCGAGGAAGTCTCGCCACTGCCGGGCACCTTGCGCAAGGCCCAGGTCCGTCGTCTGCGGGATTTGCTGTTGTCGACTGCAGTGGGGGGTGGCATGGCATTGCTGTCCTACGCGATGCTGACCCGCCAGACGCCCAACGACATCTCCTCGTTCTACCTCAGCCGGGCCTTGCCTGAAGGCGGCGGCAGCAATGTGGTGAATGTGATGCTGGTGGACTTCCGCGGCTTCGACACCCTGGGTGAAATCACTGTTCTGGCCGCCGTGGCGCTGACCGTGTTTGCCCTGCTGCGCCGCTTCCGCCCTTCGAAAGAGAGCATGCAGTTGCCTGCCCAGCAGCGTCTGCTGGCCAAGGACGTGATGACCGACCTGGTCAACCCGCGCAGCGCCAGTGACACCGCACTGGGCTTTATGATGGTGCCGGCAGTGCTGGTGCGCCTGTTGCTGCCGATCGCTTTTGTGGTGTCCATGTACCTGTTTATGCGCGGGCACAACCAGCCCGGCGGCGGTTTCGTCGCAGGCCTGGTGATGAGTGTGGCGTTTATCCTGCAGTATATGGTTGCCGGCACGCAGTGGGTCGAGGCGCAGATGAGCCTGCGACCGCTGCGCTGGATGGGTTTCGGCCTGCTGTGCGCCACCCTGACCGGGCTGGGTTCGATTCCCCTGGGCTATCCGTTCCTGACCACCCATACCTTCCACTTCAGCCTGCCGCTGCTGGGGGATATTCATGTGGCCAGCGCCCTGTTCTTCGATATCGGCGTGTTTGCGGTGGTGGTCGGTGCAACCCTGCTGATCCTCACGGCACTGGCTCACCAGTCCGTGAGGGCCCATCGCCCGAGCAATCAGCTGGCCCCGCTGCCCGCCCAGCAACCCCCGCTTGCATCCAAAGAAGGAGCCGCCTGATGGAAGAAGTCATTGCCATCGCTATCGGAGTATTGGCCGCATCGGGCACCTGGCTGGTTCTGCGTCCGCGAACCTTTCAGGTGGTCATGGGCCTGTGTCTGCTGTCTTACGGGGTCAACCTGTTTATTTTCAGCATGGGCAGCCTGTTTATCGGCAAGGAGCCGGTGATCAAGGACGGCGTGCCCCAGGACTTGCTCAACTACACCGACCCACTGCCCCAGGCACTGGTACTGACCGCAATCGTCATCAGTTTCGCCATGACCGCGCTGTTTCTGGTGGTCTTGCTGGCCTCTCGGGGCCTGACCGGTACCGACCACGTTGATGGCCGGGAGCCTAAAGAATGAATTTGATGCCGCACCTGATTGTCGCGCCCATTCTGCTGCCGCTGCTGACCGCAGCCTGCATGTTGTTGCTGGGGGAGAAACACCGTCCGCTGAAAGCGCGCATTAACCTGATCTCGACCCTGATCGGTCTGGGTATTTCGGTGATGCTGTTGCTGTGGACCCGTGAGCAAGCGATTCCGGCTTCGATTGGTGTCTATCTGCCGAGCAACTGGCAAGTGCCGTTCGGGATCGCCCTGGTGGTCGATCATCTGAGCGCCTTGATGCTGGTGCTGACCGGCATTATCGCCAGTTGCGCCCTGCTGTTCGCCATGGCCCGCTGGGACCGTGCCGGGGCCAGCTTCCACGCGTTGTTCCAGATTCAGTTGATGGGCCTGTACGGGGCCTTTCTGACCGCCGACCTGTTCAACCTGTTCGTGTTTTTCGAAGTGCTGCTGGCCGCCTCCTACGGTTTGATGCTGCATGGTTCGGGCAAGGCGCGGGTGTCGGCGGGGCTGCATTACATCTCGATCAACCTGTTGGCTTCATCGCTGTTCCTGATCGGTGCGGCGTTGATCTACGGGGTGACCGGCACCTTGAACATGGCCGATCTGGCGCTGAAAATCCCCTTGGTGCCCGAGGCCGATCGCGGCTTGCTACATGCCGGCGCGGCCATTTTGGCGGTGGCCTTTCTGGCCAAGGCGGGCATGTGGCCGCTTAACTTCTGGCTGGTACCGGCCTATTCATCGGCCAGTGCGCCGGTGGCGGCGCTGTTTGCGATCATGACCAAGGTGGGCATCTACACCGTGCTGCGCCTCTGGACCCTGCTGTTTTCCGGGCAAGCCGGAGCCTCGGCGTACTTTGCCGGTGACTGGCTGATCTACGGCGGCATGGCCACCATTGTTTGCGCCGCCATCGCCATCCTCGCCGCCCAGCGCCTGGAGCGCATGGCCAGCCTGAGCATTCTGGTGTCTGCCGGGATCCTGTTGTCGGCCGTGGGCTTCGCCCAGCCCAACCTGACCAGCGCCGCGCTGTTCTATCTGGTCAGTTCAACCCTGGCCCTGAGCGCACTGTTCCTGCTGGCCGAGTTGATCGAACGCTCGCGCTCTTCTGCCGATCTGGTGCTTGAAGATGATGCCGAGCCGCAGCCCAGCCTGAGCGAGTCGTTACCCCCACCGCGGGGCAGCAACCTGGACGATGAGCAAAAAATTGTCGTGGGCCAGATCATTCCCTGGACGATGGCCTTTCTGGGCTTGAGTTTTATCGCCTGCGCGCTGTTGATTATCGGCATGCCGCCGCTGTCCGGGTTTATCGGCAAGCTCGGTTTGCTTAACGCCTTGCTCAACCCGTTGGGACTGGGCAATGCCAGCGATGCACCCATCTCAACTGCGGCCTGGAGCCTGCTGGCGTTGCTGATTCTTTCGGGCCTGGCCTCGTTGATTGCTTTTTCACGCATGGGCATCCAGCGTTTCTGGACGCCCCTTGAGCGTCCGTCGCCGATCCTGCGCCGCATTGAGTGCCTGCCCATCGTGCTGCTGCTGGGGTTGTGCGTAGTCCTGACGTTCAAGGCCGAGCCGGTCTTGCGTTATACCCAGGCCGCCGCCGACACCCTGAACAACCCCGAGCGTTATGTGATGGCCGTGATCGCCACCCGTCCGGTGCCGAGCCCGCAAGCCAGGGCGGCAGCGCAGGAGGTGCAACCATGAAGCGCCTGTTCCCTGCCCCCTGGCTGTCCCTGGCGCTGTGGGCGCTGTGGTTGCTGCTCAACCTGTCCCTGAGTGCAGGCAACCTGCTGCTGGGCGCGGCGCTGGCCATTCTGGCACCGCTGATGTTTGCGCCGCTGCGCCCGCTGCCGGTGCGCATTCGCCGTCCCGGCGTGATTCTCAAGCTGTTCTTTCTGGTGGGCCGCGATGTGGTGGCGTCCAATATTGCCGTGGCCCTGGGTGTGCTGCGCGCCGGCAAAAACCCGCCACGTTCGCGGTTTATCAAGATCCCCCTGGACTTGCGCGACGCCAACGGTCTGGCCGCCCTGTCGATGATCACCACCGTGGTGCCCGGCACCATCTGGTCGGAACTGGCGCTGGACCGCAGCGTGCTGTTGTTGCACGTGTTTGATCTGGATGACGAGGCGTCGTTTATCGAACATTTCAAAACCGCCTACGAGCGCCCGTTGATGGAGATCTTTGAATGAGTGCCCTGCTCACCAATGCCATCCTGCTCAGCCTGTTTATCTTCAGCCTGGCAATGGTTCTGACCGTGATCCGACTGTTCAAGGGCCCCTCGGCCCAGGACCGGGTTCTGGCGCTGGATTACCTGTATATCCTGGCCATGTTGATGATGCTGGTGCTGGGTATCAGATACGCCAGTGACACCTACTTTGAAGGCGCACTGCTGATTGCCCTGTTCGGCTTTGTCGGCTCGTTTGCGCTGGCCAAATTCCTGCTGCGTGGCGAGGTGATCGAATGAGTCTCTGGATCGAAATACCGGTGGCTGTGCTGCTGGTGCTCAGCAGCCTGTTTGCCCTGTGCGGGGCGATCGGGTTGTTGCGCCTCAAGGATTTTTTCCAGCGCATGCACCCGCCGGCACTGGCTTCGACCCTTGGCGCATGGGGCGTGGCCCTGGCCTCGATCCTGTACTTTTCCGCCCTTAAATCGACCCCGGTACTGCATGCCTGGCTGATGCCGATCCTGCTGTCGATTACCGTACCGGTGACGACCTTGCTGCTGGCACGGACTTCGCTGTTCCGCAAGCGCATGGCGGGCGAGGATGTACCGGCGGAAGTCAGCAGCGGCGGGCGTAGCGAGAACGCTAACTGAACCTCCTGTAGCCGCTGCCGAGGCACGAGGCTGCGATAAGGGCCGAAGGACCTTCAAGAGCCAGGGCTGCTGCGCAGCCCATCGCAGCCTCGTCCCTCGTCAGCGGCTACACATCGACATCACATCCAGCCCAGCCAGCTCCAGTAGGTCGCGCCAAACAGCAGCATCAGCAGGTAGCCCACCGCCGTGACAATCAACCCGACCTTGGCGAACTGTTTGGCGGTGAAGGTCTGCGTGCCCAGGCACACCATATTTTGCGGGGCGTTGATCGGCAGGATAAAACCGTAGCTGACCACAAAGCCCAGCAACATGGTCATGCCCAGGCGGTTGAATTCGCCCGGTAAAGTTTGCAGCACCGCGATCAGAATCGGCAGCAAGGCCGAGGTCAATGCCGTGGCACTGGCAAAGCCCAGGTGAATCAAGATCAAAAACGCGCCCAGAATCGCAAAGATCCCCAACGGCCCCACTTGATCCAGCCCGGTATTGGCCACCACCTGGCCGCCCAGCCACTGCCCGGCCTGGGTGGTCAGCAAGGCCGTGCCCAGGCTGATGCCGACCCCGAACACAATCACCGTGCCCCACGGAATGCGTGACTGCACATCTTTCCAGGTCATCACGCCAAAGCGCGGCAGCAGCAAAAACACCAGCCCGGCGTAAGTGGTCGAAGTGGTGTCAAAACTGTGCAGTTTGCCCTCGGTGGCCCAGGCCAGCAGCAAGGCGATCGACACGCCCATCAGGCGCTTCTGCGGGCCGGTCATGGGGCCCAGTTCGGCCAGTGATTTTTCTACCGCCTCTTTGCCGCCGGGGATGCTGTCGCTTTCTGGCGGCAGCATTTTCAGGACCACGAACAGCAACACCGCGGACATGATGATGGCCCAGGGGGCACCGGCGATCAGCCAGTCGAGCCAGTTCACCCGGGCGCCGAGCATCTTGTCCATAAAGCCTACGGTCAGCAGGTTTTGCGCGGCCGCCGTTTGAATGCCGACGTTCCAGATACTGGTGCCCTGGGCCACGACTATCATGATCCCGGCCGCGATGTTCGAGCGTTTGTCCACACCAAAGGCCAGGATCACCCCCATCATGATCGGCACTACGCAGGCACTGCGCGCCGTGGCACTGGGCACCACCAGGCTGAGCAGGATGGTGACCGCAATCGCCCCCAGCAAAATGCGTCGGGTGCTGGTGCCGATACGCGACAAGGTGACCAGGGCAATGCGCCGGTCAAGGCCGGTGTGGGTCATGGCGGCAGCGATAAACAGAGCGCCCGCCACCAGTGCCAGGGCGGCATTGGAAAACCCGGTCAGGGCCATGGTGATGCCGGCAGAGGTGCCGTAGAGCTTTGAAGGGTCTGCCAGGGTGGGCGCCATGCCGATCAGAAACGCCATCAGGGACGTGATCATGATGGCGCTGGCTTCGTACGACACCGCTTCAGTGATCCACACCACCACGGCAAAGGCCAGAATCGCCAGCATGCGATGGCCGGCCACCGGCAGGTCAGCAGGCAATGGCAGCAACAGAATGCCGATCATGACCAGGACAGCTATCACCAGACCAATGGGGAGTTTTGCTTTTGCCGTAGCGGGCGTGGGGCTGGTTGCAGGCGCATTCATGGCCATCTCCTTGAGCTTGAAAACCCGTGGAGCATAGGCCAAGGATGCCCGGAGGATGTTGATACTCGTCAGGTGAGCGACAAACCCTGTGGGAGCGGGCTTGCTCGCGATACAGGCGCCTCGGTCTTGCAGTTGATGCGCGTCGTTGCCATCGCGAGCAAGCCCGCTCCCACAGGGTTGTGCCTAGCGTTACTGGATCTTGTAATGAAAGGTATTGCGCACCCCCGGCACTGTCACTGCCTGGCCATCGACCATGCGCGGCTGGTAGCGGAACGTCGCCGCCGCCACCAGTGAAGGACGAATAAACGCCGGGTGACAGTTGCCCACCACTTTGGGGTTGTCGACCTTGCCCTGCGGCGTCACCGAGTACTCCACCGTGCAATCACCCTGAATGCCCTTGTCCAGTGCCCGTTGCGGGTAGTCCGGGGCTTGTTTGCTGATGGGCAGGTACTGACGCACATCCGCCGCCGCAGCGGCCTGTTGCGCTCGCCGGGCATTATCCGCCGCTGCAACCCGGGCCTGTTCCGCCACGGCCTGCTGACGCTGGGCCTCAACCTGCTCGGCGCGCTGCTGCGCGGCTTTTTGTTGCTCCACTTGCGCCAGCTTCTGCTCTTCCACACGTTTACGCGCCAGCGCTGCCTGTTCCAGTTTGCGCGCCTGGATCTGCGGGTCCACTTTGGGTTTTACCACCTCGGGTTTTGCCTCCACCACCGGCGCCGGAGCCACCACCGGCAGCGGCTCTGGCACAGGGGGCGATGCGACCGGCTCGGCGGGCAGCATCACCAGCCGGGTTTTCAGGGTCGACGGGACGGGTTCCGGCAATGATTGCTCCATGCTCCAGCCCAGCACCAAAAAAGCCACTACGGCGCTATGCAGGGCCACGCTGACCACCAGCGCCTGGCTGTTATGCCACATCCTCGTCCAGGGCAACGGCTGTGCAGGCGCCAGCGCGCCGTGCATCAACGCGGCACTCATTGCGGCGCCTCGGTCACCAGCCCCAGGTTGCTCACGCCACCTTGCTGCAGGGCCGCCATCGCCTTGACCACGCTGCCATAACCCGCTTCGTTGTCGGCACGGATATACACCTGGGTGTTGCTGTCCTGCGCCACCACCTGGCCAATCTTGGCCTGCAATTCTTCAAGACTCACGGCGCTGTCGGTCTGGTTCTTGGTGTCCAGTTCACTGCCCAGGTTCCAGTAGTAACCACCTTCAGCCTTGACCGACAGGGTGAGGATTTTTTGCTGGCTGTCATTGACCAGGGCTTCACTGGCCACTTTCGGCAGTTCGATTTTCACCCCCTGGGTCAACATCGGCGCGGTCACCATAAAGATCACCAGCAGCACCAGCATCACGTCGATGTAAGGCACTACGTTCATTTCGGCCTTGGGCCCGTGTTTGCGCTGTGGTCGAGCTAGCATGTTGAAACTCCCTTTCAAGCGACGGCGGACATGTTCCGCGAACCGGCATGCAGGCTGCGGTACAAGCGCATCTGCACTTCATTGCCCAGGCTGTAGTAGCGGGTCAGCAGGGTCTGGCCACGGGCCGAAAAACGGTTGTAGGCAATCACTGCCGGGATCGCCGCAAACAGGCCGATGGCGGTGGCGATCAGGGCTTCGGCGATGCCCGGGGCGACGGTGGACAGGGTCGCCTGCTGCACCTGGGACAGGCCGATAAAGGAGTTCATGATCCCCCACACCGTACCGAACAAGCCGATATAGGGGCTTACCGAGCCCACGGTCGCCAAAAACTGCAGGCCTTTCTCCAGGCGGATCTCCTGCTCGCTGATGGCCACATACAGCGCCCGCTCCACCCCTTGCATCACGCCTTCGGTATCCACACCCGGCTGCTGCTTGAGTTGCGCGTACTCGCTGTAGGCCGCGACAAACACCTGCTCGGCACCCGCATCTTCCTGGCTGGCGTCGCGGCTTTCGCGGTACAGGGCATTGAGCTCGCCCTGGCCACGCAGACGCCGGGCAAAGTTGTACATGTCGCGCTCGCTGCGGCGCAGGATGGCGCTGCGGCGCACAATCAGAAACCAGCTCAACAGCGAAGCCAGCAGCAGGATCAGCATCACGCCCTTGACCAGCAGACTCGCGTCGCTGATCAGGCCCCAGATCGTCATATGTTCCATGGTTGCGTGCATGTTGTTGCTCCAGTAAAGGGATATTTATAAGCGTCTTAAATGACCGGGTTATGGCAAGTGCAGCGCCTTGGCCACTTCCGTCCAGGGGATGTACTTGAAGTTCTGCGCCTGCTCGGGCATGCGCTTGCGACCGTCCTGCACCACCAGCATGCCTTTGCTCCACGGGCCGCCGAGGTTGGCCGAGGTCACTTCCAGGCCATCGGTTTCCGACGCGCCATCGATGCCCGCCGCCGCATTGACCCCTACCCGGAACGCACCGCGCAGGGCATAAGGCGGCTCGGCATCGACCACCACATAGCTGTCGTTGCCCTGGCTGGAGATCACCAGGTAGTTGTCTTTTTCGGTCTGGTACAGGCCCATGCCTTCGATGTCGTCATGCACCTGTTCACCCACCCTGATCACGCTGGTCAGCGCCGCCGGTTGATCCGGTCGGGCATCCAGCGCCCACACCGCCACATCCTCTTCACCGAGAAACAGACGCTGATTGCGGTCGTCTGCCACGCAGCCTTCAGGCTGGCTGGCCACCTTGAACTGGCGCACCAGTTCGCCCTCAACCTTGTCACCCTTGGCGTACAAGCGGTGCTGCACAAAGATGCCGTCCTTGTCGTTGGCAAAGCTGTAGATCTCGCCCGACGGTGCCTTGAACAGACACAGGCCGTAGATGTCGGTAACCGGCGTGGCAATCTCGCCCGCGGCCTGCACTGTGCCGGTGGCGCGGTCGATGCTGAACACGCTGAGGCTGTTGTGATCGCGATTGGTCGCCACGGCCAGATCCACAGTACGCCCGCCCAGCTCGAAGCCCGGTCGTACATCGACGTTGTTCAGCCGCCCGACCGGCAGATGCTGCACGCGCTTGCCCTGCAGGTCATACACCTCAAGACCCTGCTGCTTGTTGGTGCCCAGCACCCGGCTCAGGGCCGGGGTTTGCGGGTGAACCCAGATGGCCGGGTCATCGGCGGCATCGCCCTGGCTCATCACCACTTCGGTTTGCACCGCAGGTTTTACGCTGACCAGCACAGGGGGCAGGCTGGCCGGTGTGGCTTTCCAGGCCAATGCGCCTTCGTACAACTTGTTGCTGGCACCGTCCTGCACCAGCAGTTGCAGGCCTTGCGGCGTCTGGCGCAGGGCCAGATGCTCAGGCTCGGTGACCCCGGCCAGCGTCAGGCTGGCCACGGGGGCCCAGGCCTTGCCCTGTTGCTGATACAGATTCAGTTGTGCCGCCTCGGGATCGAGGCCGAGCATGCCCCCCGGCACCAGCACCATGTCTCCGGCGGATTTTTTCAGGTTGCCAAATGGCTCGACCATCGCCACCGGCACGCGCTCGACGTCGGCCTCGGCATGTGCCGGGTAGGCCCACCAACCGACATTCTCTTCGTTGACGAACAGAGTCTGCGCGCCGTCATCGACCTTGCAGAACTTGGCCTGCGGCGGCAGTGGCAGGCTGCGCACCAGCAGTGGCGCGGGTAAACGCCGGCTGTCAGCCGCCACCAGCCACTGTTCGCCCTTGCCCTCTTCGCCCACGGTAAACAGGTAGATATTGCTTGCGTCATCCTGGTAAAGGCACACGCCATTCACCGCATAGTCACGGGCAGGCAGATAGGACGGTGCCTGCCATTGATGGCTCTTGGGGTCGAGGTTGAACAGTGCGACCTGCTGCTTGTCCTTGTCGTTGCTGGCCACCAGCACCTGATCACCCAGAGCGCGACTGTCCAGCCCGGCAAAGGCGCCCTTTACCCGGCTCAGGGTGTTGCCCTGTTTATCCAGCAACAGCAGGCCTTCACGCTTGCTTGCCGCCAGACGTTCGTCACCCGTGCCATTGGGCAAGAAACCCAGGGCCTGGGCCTTGCTGGTGGACCATTGCTGCAAGGCCGGGGCGGTGATTTCGGTGGCCGCTTGCACACTGCCGGCGGTCAGGCAGGCCAGCAAGGGCAGGAAGCGGGGTTTGCGTTTGAACATGAGTTATTAATCCTGAATTTTGCTCACTAAAGAGAACGCTTTTTCAGTGGGAGCGAGCCTGCTCGCGAAGGTCTCAACAACGCTTGCGATCTTCGCGAGCAGGCTCGCTCCCACAGGGGTCTGCGAACGCTTAGAAATGGGTGTAGGTCAGGCCCAGCGAGTAGGTCGGGCCGTATTCTTCGTACTGGTTGTTGAAGCGGCTGTTGCCGCTGTACATGAAGTACGGCTGGTCCGTGAGGTTCTGGGCGTCGAACTTGATTTGCAGGTTCTTGGTCAGCGAGTAGCGGGCGCTGAAGTCAACAAAGGTCTGGGCATCGACATAGGTGTCATGGGCCTTGTCATTGACCCCGGCCAGTTCGTAGAGGTAGTCCGACTTGTAGTTGGCCGACAGGCGCAGGCTCAACTTGTCGTCTTCCCAGCCAAGCATCAGGTTGCCAACGGTCTTGGACTGTCTGGGCAAATCGATATCGCGCTTGAGGCTGGCTCCGGTCGCTGCGTCAACGCCCTTGATACTGGCATTGGAGCGGCTGAACGTGCTGTTGGCACCCAGGATCAAACCGTTCCAGGGTGACGGCAGCCAGTCGAACTTCTGCGAGTAGGCCAGCTCCAGGCCATAGAGCTTGGCGCTGTCGCCGTTGGCATAGCTGTGGGCTTCGGTGAAGTCGACCCACTCGCCGCTGCCGGCCAGGTCGTTGTTGTAGACGAAGTTCTTGATGTCCTTGTAGAACAGGAACGCCGATACCGTGCCCGCCTGCCCCATAAAGTGTTCAATGCCAAGGTCGAAGTTGCTCGACTCCAGCGGCTTGAGGTTAGGGTTGCCGAACTCGGCCGTGTCGTCTTCGATCACAAATCCCGGGGCCAACTGGCCAAAGGTCGGGCGCACCACGGTGTTGGTCCAGGCCGCACGTACCTGGGTGTTTTTCGCCAACTGGTAACGGGCATGCAGCCCTGGCAGCCAGTGGTGGTAATCGCGCTTAGTGTCCTGGTCTTCAAAGACGCCATCGCGCACGCCCGTACCCTTGGCCTCGAACTCGGTGCCCTCGTAGCGCATGCCGGCAATAAAGCGCCAGTCATCGATATCGACGGTATTCATCAAATAGGCCGCATTGATGTCTTCGCGCATCTTGAAGTCATTGGCCCGCGAGTCTTGCTCGTTATAGAAGTCGTCGCGGTTCAGGCCGCCAATCAGGTCCTTGATCGCGCTGCCGCTGATGCCCGGGCCGTACTGGCCAAGGTTGTAGTGCAGGTTGCCCTTGTTGAACGCATTGAGGCTCAGTTGCTCGTCGCTGAAACCCAGGTCGGAGAAGTCCTTGTAGGTCCAGGCATTGAGGTCGTTGTCTTTGTTGCGCCGGCTGACCTTGCCGCCGAACTTGACCTGGGAGGCATAGCCCTGCACGTCGTAGTCGCGGGCCAGGTCCAGGCGGATGTTTTTCTCGGTGTCTTTGGTGTGCTGCTCTTGCCAGTCCACTTTGTCGAGGCTGAAGTTGGTCGGGTCATAAAAACCTGCGCCGATGATCGGCCGCGGTTTTTCGGTGTCGTAAAAACCACCGTTGCCAATGCTGGAGCTGCCCTTGAAGGTGGCCCCGGCGATGCCGCCCGGGTTGTCTTCGCTGGACTCGCTGTAACCGGCCTGTCCACTCAGGGTCCACAGGCCCATGGTGCGTTCACCACCGAAGACGTAGGACTGGATCTCCTGGGTTTCTTCGCGCTGCTTGAGCTTGCGTTTGGTCTTGGTTTTGCCCACCTCGTCTTCGGCCTGGGGGTCGGAGAACTCAAAGGCCGTGGAGTTGCGGGTTTCGTTGTCCTCAAAGCGGCTGTACAGCGTGCGCAGGTACAGGCTGGTGTCGTCGTCGGGCTTGTAATCGAAGTTGAGGCCGCCACCGGTACGCTCGCGGCTGATTTCATAAACCCGCTGTTCAAAGCTGTTCAGGCGTGCACCATCGGTAAAATCCCAGTCGCCGCCGGTTTCGACGTTATCGGAGCGAAAGTCGCGCTTGTTCCAGCTCAGGGCTGCGGCCACACCGAAGTTGTCGACACCGTCACCCAGGCTGAAACGGTCGCTGATGGCGCCCGACACCTTGGGGCTGGTCTTGTGGCTGTTCTTGTTGTATCCGGCCTCCGTGCTGCCAGTGAAGAACAGGCCGTCATGGTCGAAGGCCGAGAGGCTTTGTACGTCTACCGTACCGCCCAGGGAGTTGGCGTCCATATCCGGGGTCAGGGTCTTGATCACCGACAGCGACTGCACCAGTTCCGAGGGCAACACATCCAGGGCCACGGCGCGGCGGGCGCTTTCCGGGGACGGTACCAGGGTGCCGTTGATGGTCACGCTATTGAGGTCCGGGCCCAGGCCGCGCACGCTGACAAAGCGGCCTTCGCCCTGATCGCGCTCAATGCTGATACCGGGCAGGCGCTGTACCGCCTCGGCCACGTTGGCGTCGGGCAACTGCGCCACGCCATCGGCATGCACCACGCTTTCGATGGTGTCCGAGTTGCGTTGCTGCTTGAGTGCCTTGTCCAGGCTGACGGCCTGACCGACTACCTCGACGTGTTCAGTGGCACCGATGGCCGATGTTTCGGCGGCGCTCAAACGTTCGCTGGCGATTGCCAGGGCCAATGCACTGACCGTAAAGCCGACCCACTGCGCCTTGCTGCGACACTTGTACATGTTGGTGCTCCCCCAAAATCGCACGTCAGGCCGGGCAAATGGCCCGACAACTTGGGAGCGAAAGCTAGGGTCGGCGGATGACAGCGCTGTGACAGTGTTCGGCGAAACGCCCGAAACAAAAGGTTTCAAGCAGTGAGAAAGGGGTAAATGAGCTGATTTGACCTGATTACGAAAGGATCGCCCCCCGTAGCAGCTGCCGAAGGAACGAGGCTGCGTCCGGCGGCGAAGCCGTCGTAAAGTCAGGTTGTGCGGTGTTTAAGGTCAGTCCGACAACCCGCATTTACGAGTGCTGCGCAATCGGACGCAGCCTCGTTCCTTCGGCAGCTGCTACGAAATCGGGGGCAACCACGAGCTTGCGTTTAACTTTTTTTTCACCACACACCTGAGCTGATTCGACCCGCAAGCCCCGTCATACAGTTGTCACACCGCTCTGCTCTGCTGACCGGCAATAGGTTTGGGTAGAACTGTGATGACTTGGTTAAACGTCCTTAAACACCATCGCTACAAGCTTGGTTTACTGCTGCTGGCTGCCAATGCCGCGGTACTGCTCAACCTGGCATTCGGTACCCCCAAGGCCTTCAGCGAGTGGCACTGGCTGGATATCTTCGGCGAAGGCGGCACCGCCCTGTTTATGCTGTTCTGGCTGGGGCTGGTGATTAAAAGCCGGCCCACCGGGCGGGTCACCAACTACCTGGCGTACGGCCTGTGCTTTATGTTTTTTTCCTGGTGGGTGGATGTGCTCGACGAGTTTATCCGCCTGCCCAAACATATTGGCTGGGATCACTGGATGGAGTCGGCACCCATGCCCGTCGGCATGATTCTGCTGACCATCGGCCTGTTTCATTGGCACCGCGAGCAGCAGGCTATCAATCAACAGATGGAGAAGCGCGAGCGGGTATTTCGCGAGCACCGGCTGTTCGACAAACTCACCCCCCTGGGCGGCGCCGGTTACCTCAAGCACCAGGTCAGCGACTGCCTGGCGCAAAGCGTCGAGCAGCAACAGCCGCTGTCACTGCTGGCGCTGGATATCGACGATTTCACGTCCATCAACCAGCATTACGGCCACGCCGAAGGTGATGCCGTGTTGCAGGCCCTCAGCCAGTTGCTGCTGCTCAACCTGCGTCGCCACGATCTGCTCTGCAGGCTGGCCGGTGACCGTTTTGTGGTGCTGTTGCCTAATACCGGCGAGAGTCAGGCCCGCTTGCTGGCGCTGGAACTGCAGCAGGCGGTACAGAGCCTGGCCCACAAAACCCGCCAACAGGGTGAACGGGTGTATCTGTCGGCCAGTACCGCGGTGGTGATGGCCGTCAACGAAGCGCCCGATGAGCTGCTCAAGCGCCTGAACCTGACACTGGTGCGGGCCAAGCCGCCACGGAGCAAACGCGCATGATCCTGGACAGCCGCTGGTACGAAGCCGACAGCCGCTTTATTGCCGGGCACTATCAACCTGCGACCCTGATTGATCTGGCGTTGTCGCGGGATATCGACAGCCATCGCCTGCTGCGCGGTACCGGGCTGTTTTACGAGGACATCGTCGCCGGGCACACGCGTCTCAGCCCCCAGCAGTGTTTTACCCTGATCGCCAATGCACAACGCTTACTCGAAGCCGATGACAGCAGTTTTCTGTTTGGCCAGCGCCTGTGGCCGGGACATTACGGCCCGGCTAGCCACGCCTTGCATCAGGCACAGAACCTGCAGCAGGCCCTGGAAACCCTGATCCATCACCGCGCCCTGCTCAGCCCCTTGCTCACCCCGCGGCTGTTGCTGGACGACAAATACGCCTATGTGTACTGGCTCGACAGTTGTGGGGCCCAGGAGCAATTGCGTTTTGTACTGGAGGCCAGTATGACGGCGCTGATGGCCATGAGTCAGTGGCTCAGTGGCGAGCGCCTGCCGTGGGAATGCAGTTTCAGCCATGCCGAGCCGCATTATGTGGAGCAGTACTGGGTACATCTGGGGGAGAACACCCAGTTTGGCTGCCAGCTGGACATGATGCGCCTGCCCCGTGAATACCTGACCCGGCCCTGGCCGAATGCCTCGGCCATTGCCCGCCAAGTGGCCTATCAACAGGCACAGGAGCAGTTGCACAGCCTGGGCTTTCGCGCCAGCCTGCTTGACCGGCTGTATGTGTACTTGCGCAACAATGCCCGGGAGGCTCCGGGCCTTGAGCAGGCCGCGCAGCATTTTTCGGTGAGCCAGGCCACCCTCAAGCGCAAGCTGAACAAGCACGGCACCCACTTTCAGGCCCAGCAGGATCAGGCGCGCAAGCATATGGCGCTGTATCTTTACCAGATCAAGGGGCTGAGCAATGAAGCGGTGGCCGAGTACCTGAACTTCAACGACCCGGCGAACTTTCGCCGCGCCCTGAAACGCTGGACGGGGTGTACGCCCAATCTGATACGGCAGTTTCTGGCGTTGTAAACCACTCCCCAAACCTGATGCGCGCAGGTGGATTGTGGGAGCGGGCTTGCTCGCGATGCAGGCCACGCCGGTTATCTGGCAAACCGCGGTGATGCTATCGCGAGCAAGCCCGCTCCCACAGGTTTAGCGGCGTTTACCAAACGGATCCTTGGCGCAGTTACCCCGCCAATTCACGCAACTTCGCCAGCTCTTCAGCCCCCAGCGGGATGCCTTCGCTCAACGATTTGGCCCGCTCGATAAAGCGCCGGTCACCCGGCATGCGCTCAAGCCCTACTGCATGCATCTGCCGAACCAGTTCTGCGCTGCGCTGGGCAAAGCTGTTGCCGCCAGATTTGCTCGGGTCGATCACGATCAGCAATTGGCCGGTCCACGGGGTTTGTGCACCCGGGTGTTTCGACCAGTCAAACTCAAACGAGAAATTGCCCCCCGTCAGCGCCGCCGCCAGCAACTCGACCATCATCGACAGCGCCGAGCCCTTGTGCCCGCCAAAGGGCAGCAAGGCGCCGCCGTCGAGGATGGCTTTCGGGTCTTCAGTGGGCTCACCCTGCTTGTCTACGCCCATGCCAGCAGGCAACGAGTGGCCTTTACGAGCGGCAATTTGCACGTCGCCGTGGGCAATCGCACTGGTGGCCAGGTCGAATACGATCGGATTGCCATCCGCACAGGGTGCGGCAAAGGCAATCGGGTTGGTGCCAAACAACGGTTTTTGTGCACCGTGAGGCACTACGCAGGTCATGCTGTTGACCACGCTCAAGGCCACCAGGCCTTCTTCGGCAAACGGCTCGACATCCGGCCAGAGCGCGGCGAAGTGATGGGAGTTACGAATCGCCAGCACCGCAATCCCGGCACTGCGGGCTTTTGCCACCAGCAACTCGCGGGCGGCCGCCAATGCTGGCTGGGCAAAGCCCCCCGCCGCATCCACGCGGATAAACCCGCTGGCAACGTCTTCTACAACCGGCACCGCCTGGCCATTGACCCAGTTGCTGGCCAGTGATGACAGATAACCCGGAATGCGGAATACCCCATGGCTATAGGAACCATCGCGCTGCGCCCGGGCGCAGTTGTCCGCCAGTACCCCGGCAACCTCCGGCGAGGTGCCATGACGCTCAAAAATCCGTTGCAGCAAGGCGGTCAATTCGGCGAGGGAAAGCGACTGCGTGGATGACATTCTGGGGCTCCAGTCTGATTATTTTTGTCTGAGGCAAACTATCCTTCGATGACAGTTCTCTGTCAATTGTTGACTTAATGACAGAAAACATTCACTTTCTGCAACGCGCTGAAATAAAAACAGGAAGCAGTCGTGAGCCAGCCGATTAAACAACGCCTTGAAAGCAGTCTGTCAACCGCCGCCCCCTCGGGCCGGGCGATTGCCAGCTACATGCTGGCCAATCTCTACGAGCTGCCCTTTCAGACCGCCGCCGACATCGCCAGCAAACTGGGGGTCAGCGAGTCCAGTGTGGGGCGTTTTTGCCGTGCCCTGGGCTACAGCCATTTCAAGGATTTGAAAAACGATCTCAAGGACGACCTGGGCGATGGCCCGTGGCTGGTCGGTGATCGCTTGCAAGAATTCCGCCAGCAGTCGAGCCAGAGCCCGCAGGCCCTGCCGCGCAGCTTCGAGCTGGAAGTCGGGGCGCTGGTCAAGGTCTACGAATACAGCCTCACCCCGCAATGGCGTGCCGTCAGCCAGCGCCTGGCCACGCGGCCCAAGGTGTTTGTCGCAGGCTTCCAGACCGAGCGCGGAATCGCCGCCTCGATGGTGCATTTACTGCAATACCTGCGCGATGGCGTGCAGCTGGTCGACGGCGCCGCCGGGCATTACGCCGATGTACTGCTGTGCCCGCCGGCAGACTGCGCCCTGGTGGTGTTTGAAGCCCGTCGCTACTCGCGCCACGCCCAGTTGTTGTGCCGCAAGGCACGCGAGGCCGGTATCGAAGTCACGCTGGTCACCGATACCTTCTGCGACTGGGCCGACCAGAGCGCCAATGAAGTGTTTCGCGTGCCCACCGAGTTCAACCTGTTCTGGGAGTCCACCGCGGCCATGCTGTCGCTGGTGCATCTGCTGATCAATGAAGTGTGCAAACAACTGGGGCCTGACGTTGAAAAGCGTCTTGAGGCAACCGCGGCCTTACACAATGAGTTCGTGGGCTACACATCCTCACCCGGATCAAAACAATAAAACGAGGTGCTAGATGAAATACGTCATTCGCTTTGCAAGTGCATGCGCACTGGTGGCCGCCGTTGCAGCCAACGCTCAGGCCGACACGCTGACTATCGCCACCGAAGGCGCCTACCCTCCCTTCAACACCACCAACTCGGACGGCACGGTGTCCGGCTTTGACGTCGACATCACCAATGCCCTGTGCGAGCGCATGAACGCGCAATGCAAGATCGTTGCCCAGGACTGGGACGGTATTATTCCGGGGCTGATGGCGAAAAAATACGACGCCATCGTCGCGTCGATGATCGTGACCGATGAACGCAAAAAGAAGATCGCGTTTACCAATCACTACTACCGCACCCCGCTGTCGATCGCCGTGCCTAAAGACTCTGATATCACCGATGCGCAGATCGACTTCAAGGGCCGCACCATCGGTGCCCAGGGCGCTGCAACCCAGGGCATCTACGCCGAAGACCACTACGAAAAAGCCGGCGCCAAGCTCAACCTGTACCCGACCCTGGACGAGGCCAACGCCGAGTTGAAAAACGGTCGTGTCGATGCGGTGATTGCCGACAAATTCCCGCTGCTGGAATGGATCAACAAGGCCAGCGACGACTGCTGCAAAATCATCGGTGACGTCAACGGCACCAATGCCGACGCCGCCATTGCCGTACGCCAGAGCGATACCGTGCTGCGCGAGCGCTTCAACAAGGCGCTGGACGAAATCGTGGCTGACGGCACCTATAAAAAGATCAGCAGCAAGTACTTCGACTTCGACATTTACTGAGTCGCCTGCCCTCGCTTGAGGGCCTCCCTGCCAATGACCCTGCCCTGCGCACGTAACGTGCGCAGTGGCTGAATTTCGGCCCACTTTTGCCCGGGGATTCGAGCATGCTCGATCAACTCTCACTTCTTTCTTTTGCCAGTGGCGGCTGGGGCTCGGCGTTGCTCGCCGGCGCGCTGGTGACCATTGCCCTGGCCTTGAGCTGCCTGCCTATCGGCTTGCCCCTGGGCCTGGTCGTGGCGGTGGCGGCACGCTCGAAAAACCGTTGGCTGCGGGCGTGGGCAACCACTTTTTCCACGGTATTTCGTGGTTTGCCGGAACTGCTGACCCTGCTGATCATTTATTACGGCTGCCAGATCGCCGCACAAAAGCTGCTCGCCATGATGGGCTACGACGCGCAGGTGACGATCAATACCTTCGTCGCTGCGATGGTGGCTTTCAGCCTGGTATTTGCCGCCTTCTCGAGCGAGATCTGGCTGGGTGCGTTTAAAACCATTCCCAAGGGCCAGTTCGAAGCGGCCTCGGCACTGGGCCTGAGCAAATTCACCACCTTTCGCAAGGTGGTACTGCCACAACTGGCACGCATCGCCCTGCCGGGGCTGTCGAACAACTGGCTGTCGCTGCTCAAGGACACCTCGCTGGTGTCGACCATTTCCCTGGTGGACCTGATGCGCCAGACCAACCTGGCGGTCAGCGTGACCAAAGAGCCGATGCTGTTCTACACCGTCGCCTGCCTGGGCTATCTGTTTTTCTCGGCGATTTCCGGGCGTCTGTTCGCCTTTCTTGAACGCTACTTCAGCCGCCATCAACGGAGCGCGCAGCCATGAGTCTGGCGGATCTGCAAAACATGTTTCTCAACCCCGACCTGCTGGAACGCTACGGCCCGCGGTTTATCGACGGGCTGCTGGTCACCGGCAAACTGGTAGCGATTTCCTTTACCCTGGGGGCTTTGCTCGGCTTGCTGATCGCCCTGGGGCGTTTGTCGAGCAACCGCTTCTTGCGCAGTTTTACCGGTGCCTACGTGTACTTTTTCCGCGGCTCACCGCTGCTGGCGCAACTGTTTTTGCTGTACTACGGCCTCGGCTCGTTCAAGGGCTTCTGGCAGGACGTGGGCCTGTGGTGGTTTTTCCGCGATGCGTGGTTCTGCACCCTGCTGGCTTTCACCCTCAACACGGCGGCGTACCAGGCCGAGATCCTGCGCGGCAGTATCCTCTCCGTGGCCCAGGGCCAGCGTGAGGCCTGCAAAGCGCTGAACCTGTCGCGCTGGACCGCCTTTCGCAAGATCATTCTGCCGCAATCGTTGCTGGTGGCCATCGGCCCGCTGGGCAATGAACTGATCCTGATGATCAAGGCCAGTGCGATTGCCTCGCTGGTAACCATTTACGACCTGATGGGCGTGACCAAGATGGCGTTTTCGCGCAGTTTCGACTTTCAGGTCTACCTGTGGGCCGCCGTGCTGTATCTGCTGATCGTGGAAGTGGTGCGGCGCAGCCTGAAACTGATCGAAGGCCGCCTCGGCCGCCATTTGCAGTAAGCCCATTGCCCGGGCTGCGCACACGGCCCCCTGTTTTAAGGATTTGTTTATGCACTGCGACACTATCGTTCTGGGCGCCGGCATTGTCGGCGTCAGTACCGCGTTGCAACTCCAGGCTCGTGGGCGCAGCGTCGTGCTGCTTGACCGCGCCCAGCCAGGCAGCGGCACCAGCCACGGCAATGCCGGGCTGATCGAGCGCGCCAGCGTGATCCCCTATTCGTTCCCGCGGGAACTTTCGCGCCTGTTGCGCTATGGCCTCAACCAGCAATCGGACGTGCGCTACAGCCTCAAGCACCTGCCCAAGGCCGGGCCGTGGCTGTTGAAGTACTGGCAGCAATCCGCTCCCAAGGCGCTGGCCAGGGCCACCCGGGCCATGCTGCCGCTGATTGAACAATGCGTCAGCGAACACGACTTGCTGGCCGAGCCCGCCGGGGTGACTGCGCTGATCGATGACAGCGGCTGGATCGAGGTCTATCGCACCCAGGCCGACTTCGACAAGGCCCAACGCGATGCGGCGGCCTTGAGCGACTACAGGCTCAACTACCGGGTACTGGGCGAACAGCAGGTGCACGCCCTGGAGCCGGGCCTGCATAACGATGTGATCGGAGGCATTCACTGGCTCGATCCCAAGACCGTCAGTGACCCGGGCGGCCTGACCCGTGGTTATGCCGAATTGTTTGTAAAGCGTGGAGGCACCTTTGTCATCGGTGACGCCACCAGCCTGCGGGCAACGGCCGGGCAATGGCAGGTCGAGAGCCAGAAGGGCCTGATCGTCGGCAACGAAGTGGTGATTGCCCTCGGCCCGCAAGCACGGGCGATTTTCGAACCGCTGGGCTATCGCATTCCCCTGGCAATCAAGCGCGGCTATCACATGCATTACGCGGCCAAAGACGGCCACACCATGCAGCACCCGATTCTGGATTCAGTGGGCGGTTATGTGCTGGCACCGATGGTGGGCGGTATTCGCCTGACTACTGGGATCGAATTTGCCGACAGCGATGACCCGATCAACGAAATCCAGTTGCGCCGCTGCGAGGAGCGCGCCCAACGCCTGTACCCGCTGGGTGAGCGTGTGGATGCCGAACCCTGGCTGGGCCGGCGCCCGTGCCTGCCGGACATGTGCCCAGTGATTGGCCCTGGCAGCCGCCACAAGGGCCTGTGGTTCAACTTTGGCCACGCCCACCACGGCCTGACCCTGGGCCCGGTCAGCGGGCGTCTGCTGGCCGAAATGATGACCGGGGAAAAACCTTTCACCGACCCTGCGCCCTACAGCGCCGAGCGTTTTCACTGATTACTGGAGACACACCATGCTTGCACAACCTGCTTACGTTCATCCTGTGTCGCCAGTCACTGACACCCGCAAGGTCGTCGTGGATATCGCCGGGCTGAACAAATATTACAGCGCTTTTCACGTGCTCAAGGGCATCGACCTGAAGGTGCGCGAAGGTGAACGCATTGTGCTGTGCGGCCCGTCCGGCTCTGGCAAGTCGACGCTGATCCGCTGCATCAACCGCCTGGAAATCGCCGAGCAGGGTCGCATCCTGATCAACGACACCGACCTGGCACTGCCAACCCGTGAAGCGGCAAAAGTGCGCAGTGAGATCGGTATGGTGTTCCAGCATTTCAACCTGTTCCCGCACATGAGTGTGATCGACAACTGCATCCTGGCGCCGATGTCGGTGCGCGGCCTGTCGCGTAAGAAAGCCATCGAACTGGCCCAGCATTTTTTGACCAAGGTTGGCATTGCCAGCCAGGCTGATAAATACCCGAGCCAGTTGTCCGGCGGCCAGCAGCAACGTGTGGCCATTGCCCGGGCGTTGTGCATGGAACCGAAAATCATGTTGTTCGATGAGCCGACTTCGGCGCTGGACCCGGAAATGGTCAGCGAAGTGCTGGATGTGATGGTCAACCTGGCGGGCAGTGGCATGACCATGTTGTGCGTGACCCATGAAATGGGTTTTGCCCGGCAGGTGGCGGAGCGGGTGTTGTTCCTGGATGGCGGCATGGTGATTGAAGACTCGCCGCCCGAGGAGTTTTTCAACGCCCCGAAAAGCCCGCGGGCCAAGGCGTTTTTAGCCCAGATCGTGCATTAAGAGCAAAGCCCCTCACCCCAACCCTCTCCCAAAGGGAGAGGGGGCTAAAGGCCAAAGCAGATCATCGCAACGCCACAAATCAGTCCCCTCTCCCTCCGGGAGAGGGTTAGGGTGAGGGCGCTTTACAGCTGCGCCGCCAATCTCGACCCCTGATCAATCGCACGCTTGGCATCCAGTTCCGCAGCCACATCGGCACCGCCGATCAAATGCACGCTCTGCCCCGCTGCAACCAGGCCATCCTGCAACTCACGCAACGGATCCTGCCCCGCGCAAATCACAATATTGTCTACAGGCAATACCTGCGGCTCGCCCTCGCCAATACGCACATGCAAACCGGCATCGTCGATGCTCAGGTATTCCACGCTGTTGAGCATCTGTACCTGCTTGTTTTTCAGCCCGGCGCGATGGATCCAGCCAGTGGTCTTGCCCAGCCCGTCACCCACCTTGCTCGCCTTGCGTTGCAGCAAGTACACCTGACGCGCCGGGGCATGCACCTGAGGCTTGATCCCGGCCACACCGCCGCGAGCCTCAAGCTCGGTGTCGATGCCCCACTCTTTCCAGAACGCTTCACGGTCCTGGCTGGTAGACACCCCCTGGTGCACCAGAAACTCCGACACGTCAAAACCAATCCCGCCCGCGCCAATCACTGCAACCTTACCGCCCACCGGCTTGCGCTCCAGGATCACGTCCAGATAGCTCAGAACCTTGGGGTGGTCGATACCCGGGATCGCCGGCGTGCGCGGTGCGATGCCGGTGGCCAGGATGATTTCGTCAAATTTGCCTTCGACCAGTTGCTGCACATCCACCCGGGTGTTCAGGCACACCTCGACACCGGTGGTTTGCAGTTTGCGCTTGAAGTAACGCAGGGTTTCAAAGAACTCTTCCTTGCCCGGTATGCGCTTGGCCACATTGAACTGCCCGCCAATCTCGCTGGCTGCGTCAAACAGCACCACTTCATGCCCGCGCTCAGCCGCCACGCTAGCCGCAGACAGCCCGGCCGGGCCGGCACCGACCACGGCGATTTTTTTCACCGCAATGGTCGGCAAATAATTGAGTTCGGTTTCGTGGCAGGCTCGGGGATTGACCAGGCAACTGGTCAGCTTGCCGCCGAAGGTGTGGTCCAGGCAGGCCTGGTTGCAGCCGATGCAGGTGTTGATCTCATCACTGCGCCCGGCAGCCGCCTTGTTGACGAACTCCGGATCAGCCAGAAACGGCCGCGCCATCGACACCATATCGGCATCGCCTTCGGCCAGGATCTGCTCGGCGATTTCCGGAGTGTTGATGCGGTTGGTGGTGATCAGCGGCACACTCACCGAACCGCGCAGCTTGGCGGTGACTTTGCTGAACGCGGCACGGGGCACTTTGGTGGCGATGGTCGGGATGCGCGCTTCATGCCAGCCAATACCGGTGTTGATCAGGGTCGCACCGGCCGATTCGACCGCCTTGGCCAGTTGCACGATCTCTTCCCAGACGCTGCCGCCTGCCACCAGATCGAGCATCGACAGACGATAGATAATGATGAAATTCGGGCCAACGGCTTCGCGCACGCGACGCACGATTTCCACGGGCAGGCGCATGCGGTTCTCGTAGCTGCCACCCCAACGGTCAGTACGCTGGTTGGTGTGCGCCGCCAGGAACTGGTTAATCAGGTAACCCTCGGACCCCATGATTTCGACACCGTCATACCCGGCACTCTGGGCCAGCCTGGCGCAGGTCACGAAGTCGCTGATCTGCTTTTCGATGCCCTCTTCATCCAGCTCCCTGGGTTTGAACGGGTTGATCGGCGCCTGGATCGCACTCGGCGCGACCTGGCGCGGGCTGTAGGCATAACGCCCGGCGTGGAGGATCTGCAGGCAGATCTTGCCGCCGGCGTCGTGTACTGCGCGGGTCACAACCACATGCTTTTCGGCCTCTTCCACCGTACTCAGCTTGGCTGCACCGCTGTACACCCCACCCTCGTCGTTGGGCGCAATGCCGCCCGTGACGATCAGGCCCACGCCACCGCGGGCACGCTCGGCAAAGTAGGCGGCCATGCGTTCAAAGCCACCGGGCTTTTCTTCCAGGCCGGTGTGCATCGAGCCCATCAGGCTGCGGTTGCGCAAAGTGGTAAAACCCAGATCCAGCGGGGCGAGCAAGTGCGGGTAGCGAGTGGCGGTCATCAGTAGGCTCCACAACGGGCGAAATCACGGAACGCGGGATGCTCTGCGGCTCCCGTCGTTGATCTGAGGCACAGTAAAGACTCAACCGACCCCACTCAATGACCCAAAGTTACAAATTATTAACCCAAATGCGCAGCACCCCTTGGCAAGCCAACAACCGCCGCCTACCCTGTAGATTGAATTCTGCTGAAAGCTGTCTGTTTTATTTATATGCGCAAATTAATTGGCTGCACCTTACTGATTGCCCTCTTCGCTGCTGCAGGCGGTTATGCCTGGTGGACCACGCAACGGGATGTTGGCCACTACCTTTCTGACTTGCGCATCGAACTCGCGATTAACGAGGGTGTGAATAATGATCGCGGCAACCTGCTGGGCATCGAGCCCGACCTGTCACCCCGCGACTACCAAAGCCTGGCGCTGGTCCATCTGAAACTGGCGGCCTACTTGAACAGCGCCCGCGATGCCGGGCTGATCAACGGCAAAACCGTAGTGGTACTGCCGGAACATATCGGTTCCTGGTTGATGTTTAGCGGTGAAAAAAACCAGCTGTATCAAGCCGCCAACCTCAATCAAGCAATGCACTGGCTGGCCATCAGCAACCCGCTGGCCTTTGCCAATGCGTGGTTGCGCGCTGACGGCGAAAGCCGGGTCAACGATGCTCATCTGCGCATGAAAGCCAACAGCATGGCCGACGATTACCAGACCCTGTTTGGCGGCCTGGCCAAAGAGTTCGGGGTAACCCTGGTGGCCGGCAGCATCGCCTTGCCCGACCCGCGCATTGAACACGGCAAACTGCTGGTCGGCACCGGCGCGTTGTACAACAGCAGCGTGGTGTTTGACCGCGAGGGTGCCGCCATCGGCACTCCGCAGCGCCAATTGCTGCCCACCTATGAAGAACAAAGCTATATCCAGCCCAGCCCCGATCATGAGCTGAATGTGGTCGACACCCCGGCCGGACGCCTGGGCATCCTGATCGGCAGCGACAGCTGGTACCCCGAGAACTACCGCACGCTGAACGAAAAAGGCGCGCAACTGATCGCAGTGCCCGCGTTTATCGTCGGCAAGACCACCTGGGACAAACCCTGGGGCGGTTACAAAAGCGTGTCGACGCCCAGTGAAATCAGCCTCAAGCCCGGCGAAGTCACTGAGGGCGATGCCTGGCATCGCCTGACCTTCACCAGCAGCCTGCCCATCAGCACCGCCAACGCTGGCGTCACCGTGTTCTTGCGCGGCAAGTTCTGGGACAAGCACAGCACCGGCCAGGGCTTTATCAGCCGCAACGGCCAGACCAGCCCGGACCAGCCTGGCAGCGGTGCACGACTGCTGAACCTCTGGTTATAGAATGATGAAACCGCTGCCGATGCGCCTGGGCGATCTATCGGTCGGGTTCGTTCAGTCCCTGGCCGACGCCGTGCGCAGTTGCGGCCACGACCCGGCCCCCCTGCTCGACCAGTTCGGCCTTGACCCGGCCCGTCTGGCCCAGCCTCTGGCACGCCTGTCGATCCCGCGCTATATGCGCCTGGGCCACGCCGCAATTATGCTGACCGGCGAGCCGGCACTGGGCCTGCGTATGGGCCAACTCAGCCGTCTGGGCCAGGTGGGCCTGGCCGGCGTCACCGCAGCCCAGGCACCCACAGTGCGCGAAGCGGCCCGCACCCTGATACGTTTCGAACCCTTGTACGGCTCCAACTACCGCGGGCAGTCAAGCCTGCACGAAGACGCCCAGGGTGCCTGGCTGCGGTTTTACTCCATCAGCCCGTACAACGCCTATAACCGCTTTGTGGTGGACTCGATCATTGCCGGCTGGTTGCAGCACCTGTCCGCGGTTGCAGCCCGGCCCTTGAGCTGCGAGCAGATCGATATCGAATTCAGCGAACCGGATTACGCCCAATGCTACAACGGGCTGGGCAGCTCGACCCTGCAGTTTCGTGCAGAAACCAACCAGCTGCGCCTCAATCACGCCACCCTCGACCTGCGCAACCCGCAGCACTGCCCCAGCACCTGGGCCTACCTGCTGCAACTGTGTGAGCGCGAACTGGAGCAAATGACCCGCACCCGCAGCCTGCGCGAGCGCATTACGCAACTGCTGGGGCCTTTGCTCAATGGCGGTCGCGAACCCGACCTGGAGGAAGTGGCGGCACGCCTCAAGCTGCCGACCTGGACCTTGCGCCGCAAGCTGGCCGAAGAAGGCACGCAATTTCGCGCCATTCTCAACGACACACGCCGCGACCTCGCCATGACCTATATCCGTGATACGGAGCTGGCCTTCGGCGAAATCGCTTATTTGTTGGGGTTTGCCTCAGCCGAGGCGTTTCAGCGGGCCTTCAAGCGCTGGAATGCGCAGACGCCGGGAGAATACCGACGGCGTCAGCGCCAGACTGCCTGATGCTGCACCGGGCTCAAAGCTCGGTCGCATCGTCGGCAGGTTCCAGCGGGTCCAGTTCAAAGGCCTGGTATTCAAGCAGCTCTTCCTGATAGTCGTCCATACAGCATCCCTTTTCAGTCTGTTTGTTTAAGTCATGCCTGAGCATAAAGTGCCCGCATGAAGGAAAAATGACACCTTCGCGGGCACTGTCAATACTCATCGTTAAACGTAGCAGAGCTTTTGAGATTTACTGCACAGTTATTGAACGGGGGAAGGCTCTACGGCGGCAGGTACGGGGGTGATGGCAGGCTCGGTCACAGGCTCGACCACAGGCGTGACTGGCGCCACCACTGCAGGTACCGTTACCGGGGCCTCCAGCACAGGTAGAACAGGTTCGGCTGCGGCCGGGGGCAGCAGCACAGGCTCGCTGGCAGGCGCCACAACTGGTTCGGGCACAATAACCGGCTCGGGTGCAGGCACAATCACTTCAGTCGGCACTGGCGCAGGCTCTGGCACGCCCAGATCAGGCTTGGCTTTTTGCGGCGCCTTTACCGCTTTCACGACTTCCTTGGGCTTGGGCAGGAACACTTCGACCAGGCCAAAAAAACGGTCATAGAACTGCGCCGAAGACACCGTCTCGCTGGCGACTTTGACCATCGAATCATCGGTTGAACCAATCGGCATCGACACCGAACCCAGCACACCGACACCCAGACTGGCAGAGTTGTTGACTTTCTTCAGGGCGTAACGGTCCTGCAGCGCATTGGCAAACATGGTGGCGTGATGCTCAGAACCGCCATCGTCGGCACACACAATGTTGAAGCTGATCTCCAGATGGCTTTCGCCGGTTTGCTGGAAGCTCTTGTGGCCGCTGATCATTTTCGGGTCATTGCTGGTGATGATATAGCCCTGGCTGAGCAAGGCGCGCCGCGCTGATTCGCAGGCTGTCTTGTCGGTCACCGGGTAATTGCGCGAGAACGTACCGGAGTCATCGAAGTTTTCATGTTCATAGATGGCAGTTTTCTTCGACGAGCAACCTGCCAGGCCAGTCAGCACGAGAGCGACTACCACGGCACGCACGGGGAATGACATAAGCATTGAAAATCCTGAAGAGAACGGTACGGGGCGTATTGTGCATCAAGTGGTGATAATCGCGGGCAGTTTGTCGCGTCTGATCGTGGATCGCGGCCTGAAACCGCATTCGACCCCACTGTGGGAGCGAGCCTGCTCGCGAAGGCGCCAAGAGCTTCGCGGTTATCCGGCAAGTCCGGCATCTTCGCGAGCAGGCTCGCTCCCACAATGGCTGGGTCCGTACAAAATCCCGGGCACAAAAAAAGCGACCCTGGGGTCGCTTTTTTTGTAGCTTCAGGGAGTTCAAGGGCCCTGAAGCAAATATGGCGCAGCGGACGGGACTCGAACCCGCGACCCCCGGCGTGACAGGCCGGTATTCTAACCGACTGAACTAC
>NZ_JASJWL010000049.1:0-37730 GCF_035019225.1 Pseudomonas sp. CCC4.1
AGATGTGTATAAGAGACAGTTCGCGAGCAGGCTCGCTCCCACAGTCGTTATGCATTCACATAACGACTGTGAGCCAGGCTTAGATATCAGCCAATGCCGCGACCAAAATCGCCTTGATGGTGTGCATGCGGTTTTCAGCTTGCTCAAAGGCGATGTTGACAGGGGACTCGAACACTTCCTCGGTCACTTCAATACCGTTTTTCAGGTTTGGATGGTGCTCGGCCACGTCTTTGCCGACCTTGGTTTCACAGTTGTGGAACGCAGGCAGACAGTGCATGAACTTCACGCGTGGGTTTTCTGCCGCCTTGATCATGTCGCTGTTGACCTGGTAAGGCAGCAGCAGCTTGATACGGTCGTTCCAGGCTTCAACCGGTTCGCCCATCGATACCCAGACGTCGGTGTGGATAAAATCCACGCCTTTGACGGCAGCTTTAGGGTCTTCGGTCAGGGTGATTTTGGCACCGCTTTCCTTGGCGAATTCCTGGCACTGTTTAACGAACGACTCTTCCGGCCACAGGCTTTTTGGTGCGGCAATACGCACGTCCATGCCCAGTTTGGCACCGATCAGCAGCAGCGAGTTACCCATGTTGTTGCGGGCGTCGCCCAGGTACGCGTAGCTGATGTTGTGCAGCGGCTTGTCGCTGTGTTCGCGCATGGTCAGCACGTCGGCGATCATTTGCGTCGGGTGGAATTCAGCGGTCAGGCCGTTGAACACCGGCACGCCTGCGTACTTGGCCAGCTCTTCGACAACAGCCTGTTCAAAGCCACGGTATTCGATGGCGTCAAACATGCGGCCCAGAACGCGGGCGGTGTCTTTCATGCTTTCTTTGTGACCGATCTGTGAAGAAACCGGGTCGATGTAGGTAACGTGCGCGCCCTGGTCGTGGGCTGCTACTTCAAATGCGCAACGGGTGCGGGTCGACGTTTTTTCGAAGATCAGGGCGATGTTTTTGCCTTTCAAGTGCGGCTCTTCAGTACCGGTGTACTTGGCGCGCTTGAGATCGCGGGACAGATCGAGCAGGAAATGCAACTCACGTGGAGTGTGGTGCATCAGGCTCAGAAGGCTGCGGTTTTTCATGTTAAAAGCCATGGTGATCTCCTTGGTTTCGGGTTAACCGGCTTGCACCGGCCCCGTGTTGGGGCCGGGGCAAGCAATCAAATGGGTAGATTAATAGTCGACAGGGTCACGCACGATCGGGCAGGTCATGCAGTGACCGCCGCCACGGCCGCGGCCCAGTTCGGAGGCGCTGATGGTGATGACTTCAACGCCAGCCTTGCGCAGCAGGGTGTTGGTGTAGGTGTTGCGGTCGTAACCGATCACCACGCCAGGCTCCAGGGCCACCACGTTGTTACCGTCATCCCACTGCTCGCGTTCTGCTGCGAACGAGTTGCCGCCGGTTTCGACCACACGCAGTTTTTTCACGCCCAGGGCCTTGGCCACTACGTCGAGGAAGTGTCCTTCTTCGCGTCGTACGTCCACGCCGCCTTGTTTCTTGTCGTCCGGGTACACCGAGAACGCAACGATCTGGTTCACGACTTCAGGGAAGATGGTCACCAGGTCGCGGTCGCAGAAGCTGAACACGGTGTCCAGGTGCATCGCCGCGCGGGACTTGGGCATACCGGCAACGATCACTCGTTCTACAGCGCCGTTCTTGAACAGGTTTTGTGCCAGTTGGCCAATGGCCTGACGTGACGTGCGCTCGCCCATACCGATCAGGACTACGCCGTTGCCGATTGGCATCACGTCGCCGCCTTCAAGGCTGGCGTTGCCATGGTCGACTGTCGGGTCGCCGTACCAGATCTGGAAGTCGGCGTTGGTGAACTCAGGGTGGAACTTGTAGATCGCGGTGGTCAGCAGGGTTTCCTGACGACGCGCCGGCCAGTACATAGGGTTCAGCGTCACGCCACCGTAGATCCAGCAAGTGGTGTCACGGGTGAACTGGGTGTTGGGCAGCGGTGGCAGGATAAAGCTGGTGTGACCGAGGAAGTCACGGAACATCTGGATGGTCTTGCCACCAAAGCTGTCTGGCAGATCGTCTGCCGACACGCCGCCGATCAGGTACTCGGCAATTTGGCGTGGCTCAAGGCTTTTAAGCCAGGATTTGACTTCGTTGACCAGGCCCACACCCACCTGATTGGGGGTCACTTTGTGGTCCAGAATCCAGTCCAGGGCTTCCGGGATGGCAACGATATCGGTCAGCAGGTTGTGCATTTCCAGCACATCAATGCCGCGGTCGCGCATTTTGGTGACGAAGTCGAAGTGGTCACGCTTGGCCTGGTTGACCCACAGTACGTCATCGAACAGCAATTCATCGCAGTTGCTTGGGGTCAGGCGCTGGTGAGCCAGGCCTGGGGAACACACCATAACCTTATGCAGCTTACCGGCTTCGGAATGCACGCCGTATTTCACTTTTTCCGTGGTCATTACAGTCATCCTCCAAAGTACACAAACAGGTTGTTACAGGGTCAGGAAACCGTCGTAGAGACCATAGGCAGCCACCAGGGCGCCGATCACGACTGCGGCAAAAATCACTTTCTCGATGTTGGTGAACACGGGCTGGCCGCTTTCACGCTTGGCCTTGGCGAACAGAATGGCGCCAGGTGCATAGAGCAGGGCCGACAACAGCAGGTACTTGAGGCCGCCGGCATAGATCAGCCAGATCGCGTAGATCAGCGCGATACCGCCGATGATCAGATCTTTCTTGCGTTCTGCCAGGGCGTTCTCGTAAGTCTCGGCACGTACCGCCAGCAGGAAGCCGTAGGCTGCAGACCAGAGGTAAGGCACCAGGATCATCGAGGTCGCCAGGTAGATCAGCGACAGATAAGTACTGGCCGAGAACAGGGTGATGATCAGGAACAGTTGCACCATGGCGTTGGTCAGCCACAGGGCGTTGACCGGTACATGGTTGGCGTTTTCCTTTTTCAGGAAGGCCGGCATGGTGTGGTCCTTGGCCGCCGAGAACATGATCTCTGCGCACAGCAGTACCCAGGAGAGCAGGGCACCCAGCAGGGAGATGATCAAGCCGACGCTGATCAGTACTGCACCCCAGTGACCGACCACATGCTCAAGCACGGCCGCCATCGAAGGGTTTTGCAGTTTTGCCAGTTCAGGCTGAGTCATGATGCCCAGCGACAGCACGTTCACCAGTACCAGCAACAGCAGCACGGTGATAAAGCCGATCACGGTGGCCCGACCCACGTCCGAACGTTTTTCGGCACGGGAAGAGAAGATGCTTGCGCCTTCGATACCGATGAACACCCAAACGGTGACCAGCATCATGTTGCGCACCTGATCCATCACGCTGCCCAGGTCCGGGTTTTTTACGCCCCAGATGTCACTGGTAAAGATGTCCAGTTTGAACGCGAAGAGGGCAATCAGGATAAACAGAACCAGCGGTACGACCTTGGCAACGGTGGTTACCAGGTTGATGAACGCTGCTTCCTTGATGCCGCGCAGTACCAGGAAATGCACGGCCCAGAGCAGGATCGAGGCGCCGATGATGGCGGCGGGGGTATTGCCTTCGCCGAAGATCGGGAAGAAGTAACCCAGGGTGCTGAACAGCAACACGAAGTAGCCGACGTTACCCAGCCAGGCGCTGATCCAGTAGCCCCAGGCTGACGAGAAACCCATGTAATCGCCGAAGCCTGCCTTGGCGTAGGCATACACGCCGCCGTCAAGGTCAGGTTTGCGATTGGCGAGGGTCTGGAACACAAAAGCGAGGGTCAACATACCGACAGCGGTAATTGCCCAACCGATCAGGATTGCGCCGACATCAGCGCTGGCGGCCATGTTTTGAGGCAGCGAAAAAATCCCGCCGCCAATCATTGAGCCGACTACCAGAGCAACCAACGCACCCAGTCGCAGTTTTCCAGGAGTATCAGACATTTGTAGTGACTCCAATCTAGGAGAAGTGAGGCTTCAAAGTTAAGTCCATTGATATTCAAGCCGTTTGACATAGATCAGGGCATTACTACATTCCATTGTTGATAGAGCGGGGAAGGTCGCGATCACGCATTTTTATGACGCTTCCTGAAAGCCTTACTCCAGAGATGTTTTCAGGTATTAATACGTTCGTTACCCACGGTGTCGTGGGGATTGAAGCTAGCCAGTATTTCCAGATTTGCAAATGTCATCTTCAAGTTTCATGAACCCCTCCATGAAATTAAATCGTCATCTATATATGAACGGTTTTTTAGGTTTCAATAGGTGCAATGGTTATCAGGGAAGCACGGCTTATTGCGGGGATCTATTAAACGTTTGGGCACTGCATATATTTAGTCAGTGAACGTCTGTAGCCTGATATTCATAAGTTTTAACCAAGTAGTACAGCGAGGTGACGATGTCGCAACAGACGCAAAAGCTTAGGCTCAACGCCCTGATCGCGTTGGTTGTCGGCTCGATGATTGGAGGCGGGATTTTTTCGTTGCCACAAAATATCGCCGAGCATGCTGCCGGTGGTGCCGTGTTGATCGGCTGGGCAATCACGGCAGTGGGCATGCTGGCGCTGGCCTTTGTGTTCCAGACCCTGGCCAATCGCAAGCCGCAGCTGGATTCGGGGGTGTATGCCTACGCCAAGGCCGGGTTTGGCGACTACATGGGTTTCTCGTCAGCCTGGGGCTACTGGATCAGCGCCTGGATGGGCAACGTCGGTTACTTCGTATTGCTGTTCAGCACCCTGGGCTATTTTTTCCCGGTGTTTGGCCAGGGCAACACGCCGATCGCCATAGGTTGCGCATCGTTGCTGCTGTGGGGGGTGCATTTTCTGGTGCTGCGCGGGATCAAGGAAGCGGCGTTTATCAACCAGCTGACCACCGTGGCCAAAATCGTCCCCATTGTGATGTTTATCGTGCTCACCGCCGTGGCGTTCAAGGCCGATATTTTCACCCGGGATTTTTGGGGCACACAAACACCCAGCCTGGGCAGCGTGATGGATCAGGTGCGCAACATGATGCTGGTGACGGTCTTCGTGTTTATCGGTATTGAAGGTGCCAGTGTCTACTCGGGCCGTGCCGAGAAACGTTCGGATGTGGGCAAGGCTACGGTCATTGGCTTTCTCGGCGTGCTGGCCCTGCTGGTGCTGGTGAACGTGCTGTCGCTGGGGATCATGAGCCAGCCGGAACTGGCCAGTCTGCAAAACCCGTCGATGGCCGGGGTGCTCAAGCATGTGGTGGGAGAGTGGGGCGCGATACTGATCAGTATCGGGCTGGCGATCTCGCTGTTGGGGGCGTTGTTGTCGTGGGCGTTGCTGTGCGCCGAGATCCTCTATGCCACAGCCCGGGACAACACCATGCCGGCGTTCCTGAAAAAGGAAAACGCCAACCATGTGCCGGTCAATGCCCTGTGGCTGACCAACTCGATGATCCAGATTTTCCTGGTGATCACCCTGGTGTCCGCCGGTACTTACACCAGCCTGATCTATCTGGCGTCATCGATGATCCTGGTGCCTTACCTGTGGTCGGCAGCTTACGCGGTGCTGCTGTGCGTGAGGGGCGAGACTTATGAGCGGGCGGGGCGGCGGAGGGTCAAGGACCTGCTGGTAGGGGCGGTGGCGCTGATTTATGCGATGTGGCTGTTATATGCGGCGGGGCCCAAATACCTGCTGCTCTCGGCGTTGCTGTATGCACCGGGGGTGTTCTTTTTCGCCAAGGCCAAGCGCGAGCAGGGTGAGCTGCTGTTCAAGCCCTGGGAGAAGGTGATATTCGCGATGGTGGTGATAACGGCACTGGCGGCAGCTTATGCGCTGTATAGCGGGGCGTTGGCGTTGTAAGTGGCGATTTGTGGGAGCGGGCTTGCTCGCGATGGCATCGCCGCCGTTTGCCTGATACACCGGGGTGTCAGTATCGCAGGCAAGCCAGTTCCCACAGGTGTGCGGCGCTCATAAATTCCGAGGGGGGCCAGTTCCTGTAAAAAGCCTTATGAGTGCTCCGCTCGTCAACTGCTACGAAGGGCTTGGCAAGCGCTCCGGTCGCGACCAGATCCACAGATTGCCCATGCTCATGCCGGCAATCGCCAGAAACACCGGCCAGTTGTGATCCAGCACATACAGCATCAGCCCTGCGCACAACAACATGCTGACAGTGGCGCTGATTTTGGCGTTGCGCTTGATGATCTTGCCGTTGCGCCAGTTGCTCAGGATCGGGCCAAACAACCGGTGGTTTTCCAGCCAGGCACTCAAGCGCGGGGAGCTTTTGGTCGCGGCCCAGGCGGCGAGCAAAATAAATTCGGTGGTCGGCAGGCCAGGAATCACTATCGCAATCAGGCCAATGCCCAGGCTCACATAGGCCAGCAAGCCGAACAGGATTCGGGCGATTTTCGACGTGGATCGGGTTTGGCGGGTCATAAGCTCAGGACGCATAAAAGGACACCCGACCAGCGTGCGCTGGTCGGGCCTGTCAGCTTAAGCCAGTTCTGGCTGAGCAGCGTAGGCGTGTTCCAGTAATACGGTAAAACGCTCAAAGGCCGCTACTGCACCTTTGTCGAGGTCGGCTTCTTCTTCAGCCGTCAGTTCCAGGCCGTCGAGGGTGCGGATAAAGCTTTTCCAGCCTTCGGCACGGCCACCGGCAGGCTCGCCCAGGTGGCGGGCGCCGAAGCTGTCGCTCAGGCCCAGGCCCACAGCACGCTTGATCAGGAATGCAGCGCCCAGCTTGGAGCCTTCGGAAACGAAGATCCAGCCCAGTGCTTCAGCCTTGCTTGGCGAATTGACCGCGCCGGCAACCGGGGCAGGCACTTCGGTGTTGAGGTCGGCCAGGTCGGCCTTGGCTTGCTCGGCGCGGCAGCGCTCTGGCAGGTCAGGGACGATTTCTTTCAGGGCCGGGTCGGTGTACAGCGCCTTGAGCTCCGACTGGAACAGGTACTGGGCGACGACAAAGCGGGCGAAGCTGGCCACGTCATCAAATGGCTTGTGCGCCTTGACCAAAGCGTCGAGCTTTTGATGCGGCTCGTTGGTGATCTGGTTCAGACGTTGGGAACGCAAGGCCGGACGTGATGCGGAATCAGCAGTGGTCATGAAAATATCCTTGAGAATGAGATGCGCTTTGTAACTAGACGATCAGGAAGACGCATCACAGTAAAAAATCCTCACTGCGCAGAGCAGAATTCTGCGCAGTGAGCGTGGCTGATCAGATATCCCAGACCAGATTTATCGAGAAGTTGCGGCCCGGCGCGGTCAGTCGCTCCATATTGGCCGGGTTCAGCACGCCGGCCTCACCCACGCTGTCGTAGCCGCGCACGTCATCCCAGTTCCAGTATTTCTTGTCGGTCAGGTTGTACAGGCCGGCATTGACGGTGACGTCCTTGGTGACCTTGTAGAAACCGGTCAGGTCGAGCACACCATAGCCAGGCGACTTGAACTGCTTGCTGGTGCCATCGGGGGCGAAGTAGCTGGTGTCGTCGACCTGATCCTTGCTCTTGACCAGGGTCCAGCTCACCAGGGCGCCATAGTTCTGCTGCTCGTAGCCCAGGCCCATCACGGCGGTCAGCGGGTTGACGCTGTTGATCGGCTGGCCGGTGTCTTCGTTGCGACCGTGGGCATATGCCACGGAACCACGGGTATAGAGGCCCTGTGGCGCGCCGAAAGCGTCCAGGTTCAGGCGGCCTTTGACCTCGGCACCCTTGATGGTGGCGTGCTTGATGTTGTTGGCCTGGAACTTGAGGTCGTCGTAGCCGGGGGTGATGGCATCTTCGTTAATGAAGTCGCGGTACTTGTTATAGAACACCGCCACGTCGAATGAGCCAGCGTCAAAGTTGCCGCGCAGGCCGGTCTCGTAGCTTTTGCTTTTTTCCGGTTCCAGATCCGGGTTCGGCTCTACCGAGTAGCCTGCCTGCAGGTTGTCAAATCGACCGTACAACGCTTTGGCGGTCGGGGTGCGGAAGCCTTCGGCGTACTGGCCGTACCAGGTGTAGTTGTCGTTGAATGCGTAAGTGACGCCCAGTTTTGGCGACAGGCGGTGCCAGACCTTGTCTGCATCGCTTACGGTGCCTTTCTGGTCGCTGTTGACGGTGTTGAGGAATTCCTGGGTGATATGCGGCGTCAGCTTGGTGTAGTCGTAGCGCAGGCCGGGCATGAAGGTCCAGTCATTCCAGCTGATCTGGTCCTGGGCGAACAGGCTGTAGGTGTTGATGGTCGGGTCCGGGAAGTCGCTGGATTTGACCAGGTAATCTTTCGGGCTGTCGGCGCCCACGGCGGTGCAACCATTGCCTACTGCCAGGCAGGTGCCCGAGCCACTGCGCGAACCGGTGACTTTCTGGTGCTTGATAGTGGCACCGTAGGTCAGCAGGTGATCGGTGTCAGCAATATGGAAGGCTTTGTCTGCCTGGGCGTCCAGTACCCAGGTTTTTTCTTCGTAGGTGGTGTTGCGCGAACGCATCACATGACGGCTGTAGGGGAAGTAGTCTTCCAGGGTGTTCTGGTCGGTTTTGGCGATCTGGTAGTTCAGGCTCCACTTGAAGTGGTCAGCCACGGCGGTATCCAGCGCCATGCTGTTTTCCAGGCCGAAACGCTCGCGGCTGATGGTGTCCTTGCCGTTACGCGACAGGTACATGCCCAGCGGCTGGCCGTTGTTGAACGGTCCGCCGACCGCGCTTTTTTCATTGATGTCGAGGCGGTCCTTGTACTTCTCATAAGTGAAGCCAAGACGGTCGTCATCGTTGTAGTTCCAGCCCAGCTTGGCCAGTACGTTGGTGGTTTTGGTATCTTCAGGGTTGGCCGCGGTACGGGACAGCCCGGTGCCGCCGTGGTCACCGTAGGATTCGGTTTCGTGACCGTCGCGCTGGCTCAGGTGCAACAAGCCGTCGAAGTCGCCCGAGCGGCCGGCGACGGTGCCGGATTTCAACCAACTGCGATCGGCCGAGCTGTAGCCGGCCTTGAGGCGGGCGCCAACATCCTGGCCCGGCTTGATAATGTCATTGGGGTCGAGGGTGAAGTAGCTGACGGCACCGCCAATGGCGTTGCTGCCATAAAGTACCGACGCCGGGCCACGGAGGATTTCGACGCGCTTGATGATTTCCGGGTCGACGTAGTTGCGCTGGGTCTTGGCGTACGGGCCGTTGAAGAACGAGTTGGGGAACTCGACGCCGTCCACCTGGGTCAGGATCCGGTCGCCGTCGATGCCGCGGATGTTGTAGTTGCTGATACCGCCACGCTGGCCGGCGCCGCCTACCGAGACACCCGGCTCATAGCGCACCAGGTCCTTGATGGTATTGACGTTATCGCGGTCCATATCCTGGCGGTCATGGACGGTAATGGTGCTGGGCACCGAGTTCACGTCCTGCTCCTGGCGAGTGGCGCTGATGGTGACTTGTTGCAGGGCCAGGGTGCCGGTGGAGCTGCTGCGCTTTTCCAGCACGATATTGTTGCTGGCCAGCTTGCGGTAGCCCAGGTTGGTGCCGATCAACAGGCGCTCCAAGGCTTTTTCCGGGGTGAGTGAACCGCGCACGCCGGGCGAGGACACATTCTGCGCCAGCTCTGCCGGCAGGCCGACCTGCCAGCCGGTCACCGTGCTGAAATCGTTAAGCGCGGAGGCCAATGGCTGCTGGGAGATCGCAAACTTGTAATTGCCCACGGAGCGGGTCGCCGGCTGCTCATCGGTCGCCGCCAGGGCTGGAGCCGCCTGCACACCGGCCAAAAGCATGGCGGCGGTCAACAACGACAACGTGCACTGCTGCAAACCACCCTTGCGGGCGTTGGATGAGGACCGGCTGTTGAAACGAGTGGGCATTGATAGCGCTCCGTGGTGAACGAATCTTATAGTTGCGAAGCTGACTCAAAATGCGAATCAGTTGCATTGACTACAACGAGACGTATGACCTTAGGCTATCGAGTAAAAAAACCTACTTTTAATTGAGAATTACCAATGCCGGGAATTCTGAAAGGCTACTTGAGGTGATATGGGCCAGTGAGCGGACGATATCCAGAGGCTGATCCAGCCGGTAGTTGCCGGTCACTGCCACGTTGGCGAGTTTGTCGTTGTTGTTGACGATCCAGCCTGGGTAGTAGCGGCGTACTTCATCCAGCACCTTGCCCATCGGGCAGTTTTCGAACACCAGGCGCCCCTGCACCCAGGCCAGGTCGGTCTGGGGGTTGAGCCGGGCGGTCTTGCTGAAGCCGTCAGGGCCAATGCGCACGCTGTTGCCAGCCGACAGGCGCATTTGCGCACCGGCACTGTTGACCCGCAAGTCGACGTCGCCGCGCTGCACCCGCACCTGTGTTTCACCATTGAGGTAGCTCACGGCGAAGGCGGTGTCGCGCACGCTGACGCGCACAGGGCCAGCATCAAGCACCAGCGGGAACTCCAGGTCGGCGGGAATTTCGAAATACGCTTCGCCCTGATACAGGCGGGCGCTGCTTTGGGCATTGACCACCTTGCTGGAAAACGCCGAGTTGGTGTTAAGCAGCACTTTTGAGCCGTCCTCGAGTTGCAGGCGCTGGCGCTCGCCCACCACGGTCAGGTGATCGGCTTGCAGGCGTAACGGTACATTGCTGTAGCTGCCGACGCTGATTATCACCACCGCCGCAGTTGCCAGGTGTTTCCAGTGTCGTCCTATGCGCCGCAACAGGCCGGGGGTACGGCGGGCTTGCAGGGTTTGCGCGGCGGCCAGCAGCGGTTCGCCGTTCCAGATCGCATTGGCCTTGGCAAAGGCCTGGGCATGGGCGGGGTCGGCATTGAGCCAGTTTTCGAAAGCGGCTTTTTGTTCGTCGCTCGCACACTCAAGAGTAATCAGCCATTCCAGTGCCTGATCCATGGCGCTGTCCTGCAGCACGTCTTGCGCCAGTTCTGGCACGGCAGATTTGTGAGTGTCCGTCACGGATGTTCCTTGGCAGTTTCAGAGCGTTCTAGCAGGCATCGCCGGTCAAGGTTAAGGGCGATTGAGTCTGTCGGCTACCCCGATGCAGATTGCCATGATCAATTTGAGTTCCTTTTGAACGGTGCTCAAGGAAACGTCAAGCTCTTCGGCAATCTCCTGATAACTGCAGCCATGCAGGCGGCTGAGGATGAAAATCCGTTGTTGACGGGCACTTAACTGGCTCAGGCTCACACTCAGACGCTCCAGTAGTTGCGCGGCTTGATGGGCTTCTTCAGGGGTGCTGAGAGGGGAGGCAACGCCTTCGATCACTTCAGTGGGCACATCTTCGACCACGGTGCGTGACTGGATCCGCCGGGCGCGCAGGTGGTCAAGCGCCAGATTGCGTGCGGTCTGGAACACAAAGGGCTCAAGGTGCTCGACGCTGCGTTCGCTCAAGGCGCGGGTTACGCGCAGGTAGGTCTCCTGCAGCAGGTCTTCGGCGGTGCTGTGGTTGTTGACCATCCGCTCCAGGGTGCGCAGCAGGGTTACCCGTTGGGTAAGGAAGACTTGATTGAAGTGGGACTGACTCACAGTGCTACCCGACCGATTTTGAGCGAATGATAATGCTTATCATCTGTGCTATTGGTCAAGTGCTGTTTTGAAATGGTTTGAAATCCTTCTGGTGGGAGTGAGCCTGCTCGCGAAGGTCGTAGACGATAGTGCGTCTTCGCGAGCAGGCTCGCTCCCACCATAAACCTAAACCCGACCCTTCAAATACGCACTGTAATCAGGAATGCGGTGTTCATGGGGCTGGCTCATCAGCGGGCTGCTGAGCAGGTAGTCGGCGCTGCATTCATTGCACGCCACGGGGATGTTCCATACTGCCGCAACCCGCAGCAGTGCCTTGATGTCCGGGTCGTGGGGCTGGGGCTCGAACGGGTCCCAGAAGAACACCAGCATGTCGACCCGTTGCTCGGCGATCCGTGCCCCCACCTGTTGATCGCCGCCCAACGGCCCGCTGATCATGCTTTCGATCGGCAGGCCCAGGCGCTGGCTCAGCAGCAGCCCGGTGGTGCCGGTGGCGCACAGGTCATGCTGGCTGAGGGCTGCCTTGTGGCGTTCGGCCCAGTCCAGCAAAAAGCCCTTGCAATGATCGTGGGCCACCAGGGCGATACGCTTGCGCGCCGCCAGGGTGGCCGTGGTGAAGCTGATACCGATCATCGCGTTACTCCGCGTTGTGCAGCGCCAGGCAGTTATCGAGCATGCGGTTGGAGAAGCCCCACTCGTTGTCGTACCAGGCCAGCACTTTTAGCAGTTTGCCGCTGACTTTGGTGTGATTGGCATCGAAGATCGACGAAAGCGGGTTGTGGTTGAAGTCGCTCGATACCAGCGGCAGGGTGTTGTAACCCAGTACCCTGGAGTGCTGGCTGGCTTCCTTGAACAGTGCGTTGACTTCAGCTGCGGTGGTTTCGCGCTTGAGTTCAATGGTCAGGTCGACCAGCGACACGTTGATCACCGGCACCCGCACGGCCATGCCGGTGAGCTTGCCGGCGAGTTCCGGCAATACCAGGCCCACGGCTTCGGCTGCGCCGGTTTTGCTCGGGATCATGTTCTGGGTGGCCGAACGTGCGCGGTAGGGGTCCGAGTGATAAACGTCGGTCAGGTTCTGGTCATTGGTGTAGGCGTGAATGGTGGTCATCAGGCCGTTTTCAATGCCGAATTCGCGGTGCAGGATCTGCGCCACGGGTGCCAGGCAGTTGGTCGTGCAGGAAGCATTGGAAATAATGTGGTGGGATTGACGCAAAATGTCGTGGTTGACACCGTAGACCACCGTCGCATCGGCATTTTTGCCGGGAGCAGAGATAATCACCTTGCGGGCGCCAGCAGTAATATGTGCTTGTGCCTTGCTGCGCTCGGTGAACAAACCTGTGCATTCAAACACCACATCGATGTTCAGTGCCGCCCACGGCAGTTCGGCCGGATTGCGAATGGCGGTCACGCTGATGCGGTCACCATTGACGGTCAGGCTTTCCTGATCGTGTTCGACATTGGCGTCGAACGTGCCGTGAACCGTGTCGTACTTGAGCAGATGGGCATTGATCGAACTGTCACCCAGATCGTTGATGGCGACGATCTGCAGGTCCTGACGGTAGCCTTGGGTATACAGTGCGCGCAGGACGTTACGGCCGATACGGCCAAAACCATTGATTGCGATTCGTAGAGTCATGGAAAGCGCCTGCCATCGATTTGTTGTTGGAATTACAAGATTATTCGCATAAAAATAGAAAACAAGCCATTTAAGTGGCAATATTTTGTTTTATCTACAACGAGTGACCTGAATCAACGGGTCCGAATGATTGAAGTCGCTCCCCGGAGCCCTTCGGTCAGCATAGGACACGCACAGGTCGCCACATCCGTTAGCCTGGAGTTCAACACATGCATCCCCGCGTTCTTGAAGTCACCGAGCGTCTTATTGCCCGCAGTCGTGCAACCCGCGAGGCGTATCTGACGCTTATTCGTGGCGCTGCCGGCGACGGCCCGCAACGCGGCAAGCTGCAATGCGCGAACTTCGCCCACGGCGTGGCAGGGTGTGGCACTGAAGATAAAAACAGCCTGCGGATGATGAACGCGGCCAACGTGGCAATTGTTTCGTCATATAACGACATGCTCTCGGCGCACCAGCCGTACGAGCACTTTCCTGAACAAATCAAAAAAGCATTGCGTGAAATTGGCTCGGTAGGCCAGTTCGCCGGTGGCACTCCAGCCATGTGTGACGGCGTGACCCAGGGCGAGCCGGGCATGGAACTCAGTTTGCTGAGCCGCGAAGTGATTGCCTTGTCCACAGCCGTGGCGCTGTCCCACAATATGTTCGACGCGGCGCTGATGCTGGGCATTTGCGACAAGATCGTGCCGGGCCTGCTGATGGGGGCGCTGCGTTTTGGTCACTTGCCGACCATCTTTGTACCGGGTGGGCCGATGCCGTCGGGCATTTCCAACAAGGAAAAAGCCGATGTGCGCCAGCGCTACGCCGAAGGCAAGGCCAGCCGCGAAGAGTTGCTGGAATCGGAGATGAAGTCCTACCACAGCCCTGGCACCTGCACGTTCTACGGCACCGCGAACACCAACCAGTTGCTGATGGAAGTGATGGGCCTGCATTTGCCAGGCGCCTCTTTCGTTAACCCCTACACGCCTTTGCGCGATGCCCTGACTCGCGAAGCGGCTCATCAAGTCACTCGTCTGACCAAGCAAAACGGCGATTTCATGCCGCTGGGCGAGATCGTTGACGAGCGTTCGCTGGTCAACTCCATCGTTGCGCTGCACGCCACCGGCGGTTCGACCAACCACACCTTGCACATGCCGGCGATTGCCATGTCGGCGGGTATCCAGCTGACCTGGCAAGACATGGCCGACCTCTCCGAGGTGGTACCGACCCTGTCCCACGTGTATCCAAACGGCAAGGCCGATATCAACCACTTCCAGGCCGCCGGTGGTATGGCGTTCCTGATTCGGGAGCTGCTGGAAGCCGGTCTGCTTCACGAAAACGTCAACACCGTGGCGGGCTATGGCCTGAGCCGCTACACCCGCGAACCGTTCCTGGTGGATGGCGAGCTGGTATGGCGTGAAGGTCCGATTGAAAGCCTCGACGAGTCGATCCTGCGCCCGGTTGCCCGTGCATTCTCCGGCGAGGGTGGCCTGCGGGTGATGGAAGGCAACCTGGGCCGTGGCGTGATGAAGGTCTCGGCGGTAGCCCCGGAACATCAGATCGTCGAAGCCCCGGCGCGGGTGTTCCAGGACCAGCAACAACTGGCCGATGCGTTCAAGGCCGGTGAGCTGGAACACGACTTCGTGGCCGTGATGCGTTTTCAGGGGCCGCGCTCCAACGGTATGCCCGAGCTGCACAAGATGACGCCGTTTCTGGGTGTGTTGCAGGATCGGGGCTTCAAGGTGGCGCTGATTACCGACGGGCGGATGTCAGGCGCGTCGGGGAAGATCCCGGCTGCGATTCATGTGAGCCCCGAGGCTTCGATTGGCGGCGCCCTGGCGCGGGTGCAGGACGGCGACATAATTCGCGTTGATGGGGTAAAAGGTACGTTGCAACTGCTGGTGGATGAGGCAGAATTTGCCGCGCGCACCCCGGCTGTCGGCACTCTGGATAATGCCGTCGGCACCGGGCGTGAGTTGTTTGCGTTTATGCGTCAGGCCTTCAGTTCGGCCGAGCAGGGCGCGAGCACCTTTACCTCGTCTCTGGAAAATCTGAAATGAAGCTCGCACTGGTCGGTGATATAGGCGGTACCAACGCACGTTTTGCGTTGTGGGAAAACGACCAGTTGCGTTCGGTCAGCGTGTTGCCCACAGCAGACTTCGCCTGCCCGGAAGATGCCATCAAGCTTTACCTGGATAGGCTGGAACTGGCTCCGGGCTCTGTAGGCTCGGTATGTCTGTCAGTGGCCGGGCCGGTGAGTGGCGATGAATTTCGTTTTACCAACAACCATTGGCGCTTGAGCCGCTCGGCTTTCTGCCATGCGCTGCAGGTCGACAATCTGCTGCTGATCAACGACTTCAGCGCGATGGCCTTGGGCATGACCCGGCTGCAACCCGAAGATGTGCGCCAGGTTTGCCCGGGGGTTGTTGACCCGACGCGCCCGGCGGTGGTTATCGGGCCGGGCACCGGGCTGGGTGTGGGCACTTTGCTCAATCTCGGCGAGGGTCAATTCATGGCCTTGCCGGGGGAGGGCGGGCATGTCGACCTGCCCATGAGCAACCCGCGTGAAGTGCAGTTGTGGCAGCACATCTACAATGAAATCGGCCATGTGAGCGCCGAGAGCATTTTGAGCGGCAGCGGTTTGCCGCGGGTCTATCGGGCGATTTGTGCGGTGGATGGCCATACACCGGTACTGGACAGCGACCGGGCCATTACCGCGGCTGCTCTGGCGGGCGACCCTGTGGCGCTGCAAGTGCTGGAGCATTTCAGTTGCTGGCTGGGCCGTGTGGCGGGCAACAATGTGCTGACCATCGGTGGCCGTGGCGGGGTGTATATCGTCGGCGGGGTGATTCCGCGCTTTGCCGATATCTTCCTGGCCAGCGGCTTTGCCCGCAGCTTTGCCGACAAAGGCTGCATGAGCGACTACCTCAAGGGTATCCCGGTGTGGCTGGTGACGGCGCCGTACCCGGGTTTGATCGGTGCCGGGGTGGCGTTGCAGCAGGCGTTTGGCTGAAAGCTCCGTGAGTGGGCTTGTTGTGGGAGCGAGCAAGCCCGCTCCCACAGAGTTTGGATCGCCGTATAAAAACAATAAGGAACACCACTGTGAGCACACCCGGCAAATCCATTTTGCTGGTCGATGACGACCAGGAAATTCGCGACCTGCTTGATCTGTATCTCACCCGCGCCGGTTTCCAGGTGCGTGCCGTGGGAGATGGCGCCGGTTTTCGCGAAACGCTGGACAGCGCGGCGAGTGATCTGTTGATCCTCGATGTCATGTTGCCCGATGAAGACGGCTTCAGCCTGTGCCGCTGGGTGCGTCAGCATCCGCGCTTTGCCCAGATCCCGATCATCATGCTCACTGCCAGTTCCGACGAGGCCGATCGCATCATTGGTCTTGAGCTGGGCGCCGACGATTACCTGGGTAAACCCTTCAGCCCCCGTGAGCTGCTGGCGCGGATCAAGGCGTTGTTACGCAGGGCACAATTTGTCGCTACCACCTCGGGCAACGAGGTGCTGGCATTTGAAGAGTGGCGGCTGAACACCGTGACTCATCGGCTGTTTCATACCGATGGAGAAGAGGTGATTTTGTCGGGGGCAGATTTTGCCTTGCTCAAATTGTTTCTGGATAACCCGCAGCAGATTCTCGACCGCGACACTATTGGCAATGCAACCCGCGGGCGTGAGCTGATGCCGCTTGATCGCATTGTCGACATGGCGGTCAGCCGCCTGCGCCAGCGCCTGCGTGACACTGACAAGCCGCCACGGCTGATCCGCACCATCCGCGGCAGCGGTTATCAGCTGGCGGCTCAGGTCATGTCCGGCAATGACCTTTAAGCGCCTGGGCAAATGGCATATGCCCCGTTCGCTGCTGGGACGCATGTTGTTGCTGACCTTGCTCGCCATCCTGCTGGCGCAAACCCTGTCCAGTGCTATCTGGTTGTCGCAGTTGCGTACCACGCAACTCGAAGGCCTGGTCAACAGCGCGCGTAGCCTGGCCCACTCGATGAACGCCACCGTCGCCTACCTGCGTTCCCTGCCGCTGGCCTATCGCCCATTGGTACTGGATCAACTGCGCAGCATGGGCGGTACGCGTTTTGTCGTGAGCCTCAACGACAAACCACTGGATATGCAGGTGTTGCCGCCCACCCAGCGCAAGCAGGCGGTACTGGATGCCGTGGATCAGGTATTGCGCGAGGCCGTGGGGCCCAATGTCGAGATGTCGGTGCAGTTTGTCAGCCCCCAGGATCTGCGTATTTTCAATGCCGGTCTCAAACTCGACGAGCTACCGCGCTCCTGGGCGCATTTTGCACTGACGCTGGAGCCGGTCGATCCGCCGATCCTGGTCACACAAATCCAGATGGTGCCCGGTGAATGGCTGTATATCGCCTCCTTGTTGCCCCAGCCCTACACCAGTCTCGAAGAGGAGGGGCTGCCGGCCCTGCAGGTGTGGTTTATCGTGCTCAGCAGTATTTTTCTGTTGTTGTTCATCGGTCTGTTGATGCACTGGCAAAGCCGTCCGCTCAAGCGTCTGGCGCGAGCGGCCCGGGACATGTCGCTGGGTGAGGACGAGGTCAAGCCGGTCGAGGTGGGCGGCGGCAGTGAAGTGGTCGAGGTGGCGCGCGCCCTCAATACCATGCGTGCCCGCATCAGTCGTTATCTGACCGAGCGCGGCCAGTTGTTCAGTGCCATCTCCCATGATTTGCGCACGCCCATTACCCGCTTGCGCCTGCGGGTCGAGCTGCTCGACGACGAACAACTGCAATACAAATTCGGCCGTGATCTGGACGAGCTGGAAATGCTGGTCAAAGGGGCGCTGCAATGTGTGAAAGACACCGATATTCACGAAAACATCGAAGCCGTGGACTTGAACCAGTTGCTTGACTGCCTGATCGAGCCTTACCTGCTGCCCCAGGGTAACGGCCGCGTAACGCTGCAGGGCCGGGCTGTCAGACCTTACTATGGTAAACCCCTGGCGCTGCGGCGCTGCATGGGCAACCTGATCGATAACGCGCTCAAGTACGGCCACTACGCGCATTTGCGTATTGATGACAATGAGCAGGCCTTTGTCCTCACGGTTGACGATGAGGGGCCGGGCGTACCCGAGCAGCGTCTTGAGCAGGTATTCGAACCGCACTTTCGCCTGGCCGGGCAGCAGCAGGGCTACGGGCTCGGATTGGGGATTGCACGCAGCATCGCCCATAGCCATGGCGGTGAAGTCAGTTTGCAGAACCTGCGGGCCGGCGGCCTGCGGGTTACTTTGCACTTGCCGCGAAATGGCGATTGATCGACAGGGTCGCCTGCTCGGGGCTGATGGGCAACAGGGGTTCCAGGTTGCTGTCCGAAGGCTTTGCAAGGGTGGGGCTGGGCGGGTGGTCGCTGTTCATGGCGGCGTTGATACGGTTCTCACGCACGCGCCTGCTGGTCTGGCCGAAGTGCTGTTGCAGTTTTTCCATGGCCACGTCGTAGGGCTCATTGCACAGAGTCAGTTGCCTCTGACGCTCTTGTAGCGCCAGACGTTTGGCCTCGTCATCGCCATGCCGGTCAACGCGAAAGCTCTTGCTCAGGTTGTAGCCGTGAATGCGGGTTGTCGCACGCCAGTAGTCGATCTGGTTGGAGCGGACCCGGTACACCCCTGGATGACCGCTGGTGTTGTGCGGCATAAGGCGCTGACGGTTTTCATAAGAAAACGCCAGGGGCATTTTGAGAACCAATTGGTTACGCATGGTCTCAGCGGCCTCCAGGGCAGCAGCCTGATCCGCGTAGTCGGTGAAATTGAAACAGTGGACATGTACTTTTCCCGAGCGCCGAATGTCCAGCTTCCAGGCGCAGGGGGTGCCGTCCGGATCCAGTAGCTGGCTGATAAAACAGTGATTCTGGGGCGTTGCGCGCTGTTTTGGCATGAAACTCATCTCCTGATGGGGGGGCCGGCATCCGTTCTTGAATTGTGGCGAAGTGTTGCAGCCTCGCTGAAGTTTTTTGCAGGTTCAACGTGGGAAAACGACTTCGGGATCCGTCCTACATGCAACGCAGAAAATACCTTATGTATCGATAGGCGCAGCTTAAGTGCCCAGAGGAATACGGGCTTTAGCGCTGTTGAAAGATCTTTGGAACAGAACAATCACCTCGGCCGCCATGTCACCAGGTTGTGACATTTCGGCGTCTGTTCGTTACGTGCAGGCAGTTTGCGATGGATACACTCTCTAGCAGCGCAAGCAAAAGACTTGCACAGCTATAACAACAAGAAAGGTCTCGACATGAATTCATTCAATCGCCTCGCCGTTGTCATTTCGCTTGCCACACTGTTCCCCCTGGGTGCTTATGCTGCCGCCCCTGCCGATTCCAAAGGCACGGTTGAAGTGGTGCATTGGTGGACCTCCGGCGGTGAAGCCAAAGCGGTTGATGTGCTGAAAAAACTGATCGAAAAAGACGGTTATACCTGGCAGGACAGCGCTGTAGCAGGCGGTGGCGGTGCTGCGGCCATGACCGTGCTGAAAACCCGCGCCGTCTCCGGCAACCCGCCATCAGCGGCGCAGATCAAGGGCCCGGACTTGCAGGAGTGGGGCGCACTGGGTTTGTTGACCAACCTCGATGAGGTGTCCAAGGCCAACAACTGGGATGGCATGCTGTCCAAGACCGTATCCGACACCATGAAGTACGACGGCCATTACGTGGCGGTACCGGTGAATATTCACCGGGTGAACTGGTTGTGGATCAACCCTGAAGTGTTCAAAAAGGTCGGTATCGACAAGGCGCCCACTACCCTTGACGAACTCTTTGCTGCGGGCGACAAGCTCAAGGCAGCGGGCTTTATTCCCCTGGCCCACGGCGGCCAGCCGTGGCAGGACAGCACGGTCTTTGAAGACCTGGTGCTGAGCGTCATGGGCCCGCAAGGCTATAAAAAAGCGTTCGTCGATCTTGATGAGAAAACCCTCACCGGCCCGCAGATGGCTGAAGTGTTCAGCAAACTGAAAAAACTCCAGGGCTATATGGACCCTGATGGCACCGGCCAGGACTGGAACCTGGAAGCGGCCAAGGTGATCAACGGCAAGGCCGGCATGCAGATCATGGGTGACTGGGCGAAAAGCGAATGGGCTGCTGCGGGCAAAAAGGCCGGTACTGATTTCGAATGCGTGCCGTTTCCGGGCACCCAGGGCAGCTTTACCTACAACATCGACTCGCTGGCGATGTTCAAACTCTCGGCGAAAAACAACACGCCGGGCAATATCGCCGCGCAAAACGACGTGGCCAAAGTCGCCCTTGAACCCGAATTCCAGTACGTGTTCAACCAGAACAAAGGCTCGATCCCGGTACGCAGTGACCTGGACATGAGCAAGTTCGACAGCTGTGCCCAGGCCTCGGCCAAGGATTTTGCCGAAGCGGGCAAAACCCACGGTCAGTTGCCGAGCATGGCGCATAACATGGCCACCTCGCTGGCGGTACAGGGCGCTATTTTCGACACGGTAAGCAACTTTATGAGCGACAAGAGTGCTGATCCGGCCACTGCCGGGAAAAAGCTCTATTCGGCCATCAAGTCGGCACAGTAATTCGTTGAGCTGACCCGCCACGCCTTGCGCGTGGCTCCCCCCCTTGTCCCTGGTTGTGCGGCATCTGCATTGGCGGATGCCGGCATACCCTGCCGGGAGTATTTCGATGAGTTCCGTGGCTGTGTTCAGCAAGGCCTCGCCCTTTGATGCGCTGCAGCGCTGGTTGCCCAAGCTGGTTTTGGCGCCGAGCATGCTGATCGTATTGGTGGGCTTTTATGGCTACATTTTTTGGACGTTCCTGCTGTCGTTCACCAACTCCAGTTTTATGCCCAGCTACCAGTGGGTCGGCCTGCAGCAATATGCGCGCTTGATGGCCAATGACCGCTGGTGGGTTGCGAGCAAGAACCTGGCGGTGTTTGGTGGCATGTTTATCGTCATCAGCCTGGTGATTGGCGTGTTCCTGGCGATTCTGCTCGACCAGCGGATTCGCAAGGAAGGTTTTATCCGCACCATCTACCTGTACCCGATGGCGCTCTCCATGATCGTCACCGGTACGGCCTGGAAATGGCTGCTCAACCCGGGCCTGGGGCTGGATAAAATGCTTCGTGACTGGGGCTGGGAAGGCTTTCGCTTTGACTGGCTGCTGGATCAGGACCGGGTGGTGTACTGCCTGGTGATCGCGGCGGTATGGCAGGCCTCCGGATTTGTCATGGCGATGTTTCTGGCCGGGTTGCGCGGGGTTGATCAGTCGATCATTCGTGCCGCTCAGGTCGACGGCGCAAACTTGCCGACCATCTACTTGCGCATTGTCCTGCCGAGCCTGCGACCGGTGTTTTTCAGCGCCTTCATGATCCTGGCGCACATTGCCATCAAGAGCTTCGACCTGGTGTCAGCGATGACTGCCGGTGGCCCTGGCTACTCCTCGGATCTGCCTGCGATGTTCATGTACTCCTTTACTTTCAGCCGTGGGCAAATGGGCATCGGTTCTGCCAGCGCGATCATGATGCTGGGCGCGATTCTGGCCATTCTCGTGCCGTATCTGTATTCCGAGCTGAGGAACAAACGCCATGATTAATGCTCAGCGTTTTACCTTCAGCCGTGTGGCGATCTACGCCACCCTGATCCTTGCGGCGGCGGTGTATCTGGTGCCGCTGGTGGTGATGCTGCTTACCAGTTTCAAAACCCCGGAAGACATCCGCACCGGCAACCTGCTGAGCTGGCCGCAAGTGATCGACGGTATCGGCTGGATCAAGGCCTGGGACACGGTGGGCGGGTATTTCTGGAACTCGGTGAAAATCACCGTGCCAGCGGTCCTGATTTCGACCTTTATCGGCGCCATGAACGGTTATGTCTTGTCGATGTGGCGTTTTCGCGGTTCGCAGCTGTTTTTCGGCCTGCTGTTGTTTGGCTGCTTCCTGCCGTTTCAGACGGTGTTGCTGCCGGCCTCGTTCACCATCGGCAAACTGGGGCTGGCCAACACCACCACCGGCCTGGTGCTGGTGCATGTGGTCTACGGTCTGGCCTTTACCACGCTGTTTTTCCGCAACTACTACGTGAGTATCCCGGATGCGCTGGTCAAGGCTGCGCGTCTGGACGGTGCGGGCTTTTTCACTATTTTCGGGCGCATCCTGCTGCCGATGTCGGTGCCCATCGTCATGGTCTGCCTGATCTGGCAGTTCACTCAAATCTGGAACGACTTTCTGTTTGGTGTGGTGTTTGCCAGTGGCGATGCGCAGCCGATTACGGTGGCGCTCAACAACCTGGTCAATACCAGCACCGGCGCCAAGGAATACAACGTGGACATGGCTGCGGCCATGATCGCGGGGCTGCCGACGCTGCTGGTCTACATCTTTGCGGGCAAGTATTTTCTGCGCGGGCTGACGTCCGGCGCGGTCAAGGGGTAAGGCATGGCGACTCTAGAATTACGCAACGTAAATAAATCCTACGGCAAGGGTTTGCCCGACACGCTGAAAAACATCGAGCTGAAAATCGATGACGGCGAGTTCCTGATTCTGGTGGGGCCTTCGGGCTGCGGCAAATCAACCCTGATGAACTGCATCGCCGGTCTTGAGAGCATCAGTGGCGGGGCGATTCTGGTGGACGATGCCGATATCAGCGGCATGAGCCCCAAGGACCGTGACATCGCCATGGTGTTTCAGTCCTACGCGCTGTACCCGACCATGAATGTCCGCGACAACATTGCCTTCGGCCTGAAGATTCGCAAGATGAGTGCGGCGGCCATTGACGAAGAAGTGGCGCGGGTGTCCAAACTGCTGCAGATCGAGCACCTGCTGACGCGCAAGCCCGGCCAGCTGTCCGGTGGCCAGCAGCAGCGCGTGGCCATGGGCCGGGCGCTGGCGCGGCGGCCGAAGATCTACCTGTTCGACGAACCGCTGTCCAACCTCGATGCCAAGTTGCGGGTCGAGATGCGCACCGAAATGAAGCTGATGCACCAGCGCCTGAAAACCACCACCGTCTACGTTACCCACGACCAGATCGAAGCCATGACCCTGGGCGACAAAGTGGCGGTGATGAAAGACGGCATCATTCAGCAGTTCGGCACCCCGAAACAGATCTACAACGACCCGGCCAACCTGTTTGTCGCCAGTTTTATTGGCTCGCCACCGATGAACTTTATCCCCCTGCGTTTGCAGCGTCGCGACGGCCGCTTGCTGGCCTTGCTCGACAGCGGCCAGGCGCGTTGCGAGCTGCCGCTGGGCATGCAGGACGCCGGGCTGGAAGACCGCGATGTGATCGTGGGCATCCGCGCCGAGCAAATTGTGCTGGCGCCAGCCGAACCCAATGGCCTGCCGGTTATTCGCGCCGAGGTGCAGGTTGTCGAACCCACCGGCCCCGATACCCTGGTTTTTGTCAGCCTCAACGGCATCAAAGTGTGCTGCCGCATGGCTCCGGATGATGCCCCTGCGGTCGGTCAGAGCCTCAATTTGCAGTTCGATCCTGCCAAAGTGCTACTGTTTGATGCGAATACGGGGGAGCGTCTGGGGGCGATGAGTTCGCCTCAGGCTCAAGGCCGGGCTGATAACGTGGCGCAATTCAAGGGTCGTTAAGTCAACAGGGAGCCTGTTACCGGGCCTCCTTGCAGTTGTGCCGCGTTAAACAAAGCCAATAAGAAGACAACGAGGATTAAAGGGATGACTAACAGAATGACCCGCACCCGTCTGGCCTGCCAGCTATCGGCAATTGTCGCGCTAGGTCTGGGTGCAAGCAGTGTCTACGCCGACGAAGCCTTCAGTGCCGATTCGAAATGGATGACGGGCGACTGGGGCGGCGAGCGCACCAGACTGATCGAGCAGGGTATCGACATCAAGGCCGATTATGTCGGTGAAGTGGGCGCCAACCTGCACGGTGGCTACAACGACGACAAGACCGCGCGCTACAGCGACCAGTTTGGTCTGGGTGTGGCGCTGGACCTGCAAAAGCTGTGGGGCTGGGACAACACCCAGGCCAAGATCCAGCTGACCAACCGTAATGGTCAGAATATTTCCAATGACCGTGTCGGTGATCCGCGTGCAGGGACCTTGAGTTCCTCCCAGGAAGTCTATGGCCGTGGCCATATGGTGCGTCTGACCCAATTGTGGATCCAGCACCAGTTCCTCGATGGCAAGCTGGACGTCAAGGCCGGTTATTTCGGTGAAGGCGAGGACTTCAACACCTTCCCGTGCGAATTCCAGAACCTGGCGTTCTGTGGCTCGCAGGTGGGTAACTGGGCCACCAACCTCTGGTACAACTGGCCGGTCAGCCAGGCGGCGCTGCGCGTGAAGTACAACATCACGCCTGAGTTGTACGCGCAAATCGGTGCGTACAACCAGAACCCGTCGCAACTGGAGCACGGCAACGGCTTCAAGCTCAGCGGCAGCGGTACCAAGGGCACTGTGTTGCCGGTTGAGTTGGTGTGGTCGCCCAAGGTCAACGACCTGCCGGGCGAATACCGTGTGGGTTACTACAAGAGCACGGCGCCTGCCGATGACGTGAAGGTCAATATCACCAATGATGGTCAGGACTATCGCGTACGTGACAGCAAACACGGCTACTGGTTTGTCGTGCAGCAGCAGCTCACCAGCCACAACGGTGACGCTTCGCGCGGCCTGCATATCGCGGCCAACGCCACTTTCCATGACAAGCAGACCAACATCGTCGACAACTATCAGTCGCTGATGTTTGTGTACAAAGGGCCGTTCGATGCCCGGCCCAAGGATGACATCGGCATTGGCGCCGCCCGTATTCATGTCAACGATGACGTGAAGAAAAGCGCCGAGCTGATCAATGCGTCCATCGGTGCCACCGACTACAGCGACCCCTTGTACACGCCGCTGCGCAATACCGAGTACAACTACGAACTCAACTACGGCTTCCACGTGACCAACTGGCTGACGGTGCGTCCAAACCTGCAGTACATCACTCACCCGGGTGGTGTGGACCAGGTAGACAACGCATTGGTGGCCGGACTGAAAATTCAGTCGACGTTCTAAATGCGCTAAGCTCCTTGTTTTTCCAGCGGATAGCCTTGGCTATCCGCTTTTTTTCGGGGCTGCACCCCCCGGCGCATGATTTTCAGGACTGCGGCACATGCATGAGCATCCGCTTCACCGTTTTTTCAAATCCAGACGCGAGCAGCCGGTTTTCCAGTGGGAGCGCTTTCAGCAGCGCGACGTACTGGTGATCGATCATCCGCATTGCCAGGCGGTGTTCAGCCGTCAGGGCGCGCAGTTGCTGCACTTCCAGCCGACCGGGCAAAAACCCTGGCTGTGGTGCGCTGCCAAGTGGCCGCAAGTGGGTGCGATACGTGGTGGGGTGCCGATCTTCTGGCCCTGGTATGGCCGTCACCCCAGTGAAAACGCCTGGCCATCCCATGGCTGGGCGCGGCTGATCGACTGGAAGCTGCTCGACAGCAGCAGTGACGAAGAAGGGGTGACCTTGCACTGGCGCTTGCAGCTGTGCGATTGGCAGGTGGATTTGCATGCGCGATTGGGCGAAGAAATGGAGCTGCGCCTGAGCACCGAACATCAGGACGACGAGCCTTGCCAGGTGAGCCAGGCGTTGCGCGCTTACTGGCGAATTGGTGATGTTGCTGAGGTAGCGCTGTCCGGTCTGGACGGAGCGCACGGCTACGACCAGTTGAACCGTGAGGTATGCCAGCAGAAAGGCGAGTTACGGGTGGGAGGTGGTTGTCAGCGGGTGTTCCAGCATGACGGCGAAATGCAGCTCAATGACCATGCCTGGCAACGGGCTTTGAGCATCGACACGGGTGATCAGGGCAGCACGGTGGTCTGGCATCCCGGCAAGCGGCCGTTGCTGGGGGTGAGCTGGAACGAAGTGATGGGCTTTGTGTGTGTGGAGTCCACGAGTGGCGGTACCCATAACCAGGCCCTTGCCCCGGGCGAGCAGGCTCATTTGAGCTTGCAGGCGAGGGCGGGGCTTTGCAGCGTCTGATGGGGCATTACCAAGCGATTGCCTAGTTGAACTCATCGCCCACCGGATAGCGGCTGGCGTTGAGGCTTTCCTTGATTTTGCGCAGGTGTGGCTGGAAGTCCACGCCGCGGCGCAGGGTCATGCCGGTTGCCAGTACATCCAGTACGGTCAGCTGGATGATGCGCGAGGTCATCGGCATATAGATGTCGGTGTCTTCGGGCAGCGGGATGTTCAGGCTCAGGGTGCTGGCCTTGGCCAGTGGCGAGTTTTCCGCAGTTAGCCCCAGTACCGAGGCACCGTTGGCGCGCGCAATGCGAGCCACTTCCACCAGTTCACGGGTGCGACCGGTGTAGGAAATAATCACGAACAATTCACCCGTGTGCGCCACCGAGGCGATCATGCGCTGCATCAGCACGTCGGCGTGGGCGGTGACGGCCAGGTTGAAGCGGAAGAATTTGTGTTGCGCATCCAGTGCCACCGGTGCAGAAGCGCCCAAGCCAAAAAAGTGGATCTGCCGGGCCTGGATCAGCAAGTCGACGGCGCGGCTGATAAGGTTGGGGTCCAGTGCCTGGCAGGCACTGTCCAGCGAGGCGATGGCGCTGCCGAAGATTTTTTGTGTATACGCGGCCGGATTATCGTCTGCCTCTACCGCGCGGCTCACGTAAGCTGCGCCGCTGGCCAGGCTTTGTGCCAGTTGCAGCTTTAACTCGGGGTAGCCGCTGACACCAAATGAACGGCAGAAACGGTTAACCGTGGGTTCGCTGACAGAAGCTGCCTGCGCCAAGGCGGCGATGCTGAATCGGGTCGCCTGCTGCGGGTTCTGCAAAATGATTTCGGCCACTTTGCGCTCGGCCTTGTTCAGGTCTTCGAGGCGGCCCTTGATCTGTTCGAGTAAATTTCGCACGCGGTCCATTTATGGTCCTTGGGTCAGCGATGCAAGAACCGGACTAAAGCGGTTCTGGAAGGTGGCCTATCCTACTGGTGGCCTGTGACGACCACTAGCAGGAATCTGTATTTTGAGAAAATGTTGTGTTTATTACTACATTTTTCCTTGAGTGATACCTTGAAAAAAGGTATTTGTAGCTTAACTTGATAAAAGAACAAACATCATGCCTTCGATTACGGTTGAACCGTGCACCTTTGCCTTGTTCGGCGCCCTTGGCGATCTGGCCCTGCGCAAGCTGTTTCCTGCCTTGTACCAACTGGATCGCGCCGGTCTGCTGCATGCCGACACACGCATTCTCGCGCTGGCCCGAGAGCCGGGCGAGGCCTCCACGCACCTGGCGCATATCGACAGCCAGTTGCGCCAGTATCTGGGTGAGAAGGAAATCGAAGTCGAAGCATTGAACCGCTTCCTGGCTCGCTTGAGCTACCTGCATGTGGATTTTTTCAAGACTGAAGATTACCTGGCGCTGGCTGAAATGGCCGGCACAGAGCAGCGCCTGATCGCTTACTTCGCCACTCCGGCGGCTGTGTACGGTGCCATTTGCGAGAACCTGTCCGCGGTCGGCCTGGCTGAAAATACCCGTGTGGTGCTGGAAAAGCCCATCGGCTCGGATCTTGAGTCTTCGCGCAAGGTCAACGATTCCGTGGCGCAGTTCTTCCCCGAGAACCGCACTTACCGCATCGACCACTACCTGGGCAAAGAGACCGTACAAAACCTGATCGCGCTGCGTTTTGCCAACAGCCTGTTCGAGACCCAGTGGAACCAGCGCTACATCTCCCACGTTGAAATCACCGTGGCCGAGAAAGTCGGCATCGAGGGCCGCTGGGGCTATTTCGACAAGGCTGGCCAACTGCGCGACATGATCCAGAACCACCTGCTGCAGTTGCTGTGCCTGATTGCCATGGACCCGCCTGCGGACCTGTCGGCCGACAGCATTCGCGACGAAAAGGTCAAAGTGCTCAAGGCCCTGGCCCCGATCAGCGCCGAAGGCCTGACCACCCAGGTGGTACGCGGCCAGTACATTGCCGGTTACAGCGAAGGTCAGTCGGTGCCGGGTTATCTGGAGGAAGAAAACTCCAACACCCAGAGTGACACCGAGACCTTTGTGGCACTGCGCGCCGATATTCGTAACTGGCGTTGGGCAGGGGTGCCGTTCTACCTGCGCACCGGCAAGCGCATGCCACAAAAGCTCTCGCAAATCGTTATCCACTTCAAGGAACCGTCGCACTACATCTTTGCTCCCGAGCAGCGCCTGCAAATCGGCAACAAGCTGATTATTCGCCTGCAACCGGACGAAGGTATTTCCTTGCGGGTAATGACCAAGGACCAGGGCCTGGATAAAGGCATGCAACTGCGCAGCGGCCCGTTGCAATTGAATTTTTCTGACACTTATCGCAGCACACGGATTCCGGATGCTTACGAGCGCCTGTTGCTCGAAGTCATGCGCGGCAACCAGAACCTGTTTGTACGCAAAGATGAAATTGAAGCGGCATGGAAATGGTGCGACCAGTTGATCGCCGGCTGGAAAAAGTCCGGTGATGCGCCCAAGCCTTACGCGGCGGGGTCCTGGGGGCCGATGAGTTCCATTGCACTGATTACGCGGGACGGGAGGTCTTGGTATGGCGATATCTGATTTGAAACTGCCTGAAGGTGTGAGCTCGCACACCTTCAAGAACCCGGCGTTGTTGGCCGAAGGGCTGGCAACAAAAGTTGCCGGGCAATTGAACCAGGCTATCGCCGAGCAGGGCGTTGCCACTCTGGTGGTGTCCGGCGGCCGCAGCCCGGTGGCGTTTTTCCAAAGCTTGATCAAGCAGCCGGTCGATTGGTCGAAAGTGGTTGTCAGCCTGGCGGATGAACGCTGGGTGCCGGTCGAGCATGCCGACAGCAACGCGGGCCTGCTTAAAAAGCATCTGCTCCAAGGCCCGGCGGCCAAAGCCCGTTTTGTCGGCTTGTATAACGCTGCAGCCACGGTAGAAAAGGCTGCGCTGGAGGCCGATCAGGGGCTGGCCGAGTTGCCGCCGATCGATGTGCTGATCCTGGGTATGGGCGATGACGGGCATACCGCGTCGCTGTTCCCCAATAGCCCGAATCTGAGTGAAGCCCTGCAACTGGACAACCCGCGCCGTTGCTGGGCGATGCTGGCGCCAACGGTGCCGCACCAGCGTCTGAGCATGAGTCGCAGCCTGTTGGCGAGCGCGAAGCACAAGGTGCTGTCGATCCAGGGCCAGTCCAAATTGAACACCCTCAACGAAGCGCTGGGGGGCACAGATGTTGCCGCCTTGCCGATTCGTGCCTTCCTGCAACCTACGTTAGAGATTTACTGGTGCCCATGAGCCAAGGATCAGCTGCCATGACAACAACAATTGCGAACGTATCGATGGCGGATAAAGTCGCCCTGATCGACAGCCTGTGTGAGCGAGCACGAATTCTGCCGGTGATTACCATTGCCCGCGAACAAGACATCCTGCCTTTGGCGGATGCGCTGGCGGCCGGTGGTCTGACGGCGCTGGAAGTGACCCTGCGTTCGGCGTTCGGCCTCAAGGCCATTCGTATCCTGCGTGACCAGCGCCCTGAGCTGGTGACAGGTGCGGGTACCGTACTGGATCGCCATATGCTGGCGGCGGCGGAAGACGCCGGTTCGCAATTTATTGTTACTCCGGGCATTACCCGTGACTTGCTCGAGGCCAGTGTTGCCAGCGACATTCCGCTGCTGCCGGGCATCAGCAATGCTTCCGGGATCATGGAAGGCTATGGCTTGGGTTACCGCCGTTTCAAACTGTTCCCTGCAGAAGTCAGCGGCGGTGTAGCGGCGATCAAGGCCCTGGGCGGTCCTTTTGGCGAAGTGAAATTCTGCCCGACCGGCGGTGTTGGTCCGGCCAATATCCGCAACTACATGGCCTTGAAAAACGTGATGTGCGTGGGCGGTAGCTGGATGCTGGACAGCGAATGGATCAAGAACGGCGACTGGGCCCGAATCCAGGAATGCACCGCTGAGGCGCTTGCCCTGCTGGATTGATGTTTTAGTTACGAATGTGTTGTGTGTTCTACGGTTTTTGGTGCGCTTGGTCGGCGCACCTTTTTTTTGCCTGAAAAATACCCGCTCCCACAAGGTTATGTGTGAGCTTGCGAAAGCTCGCGCAGCGCCCGCACCAGTTGGTTGATGTCATCCAGCGTGGTGGCAAAGCCCACTGTTACCCGGATACAACTGCCACACGCCGAACCGTTGCGGGCTACGGTGAACAGGTTGTAGTCCTTGAGCAGGCGATCAACCATCGGTTGTTGATCCTGCACATGGGTAAAGCGCAGCGAAGTGATTGCGCAATACAAGCGCGGATCATCGTTGACCAGCACTTCAATGCCCTCGATCTTGCGCGCCTCGCTGACCCACAGGTTGCGCAGGTAGTTGAGTCGGGCACCCTTGCCTCGGGCGTCACCCATCTCATGGTGTTCCTGCAGCACCTTGGTCAGGGTTAGCCAGGCGGGGATGTTGACCGTGCCATAAACGGCGCGGTTGCGCACATCCGGCTCGGGGTAGCGCTCATTGCCCATATCGGGGTCAATGTCGCCCAGGCGCTGGGGATCGATATACATCAGGCCCAGGGTCAGCGGCGCGCCAATCCATTTATGCAGGTTGAATCCGGCAAAGGCCACACCCAGTGCCGGCAGGTCCAGTTCGATCTGCCCCAGGGCATGGGCACCGTCCAGAATCACGTCAACCCCATGCTCTTTTGCCGCCGCAACAATGGCCTCCACGGGCATGACCAGGCCAGTGCGATGGGTAACGTGAGTGAGCGCCATCAGCTTGATCCGCGGGTTACGTTCAAATGCCTGGCGATAGCTGGCCACCAGGCTTTCAAACGTGGCTGGGTGCGTGTGGGAGATTTCGATAATTTCCAGGCCGCGTTGGCGTGCCACTCCACGCATGGCGTATTCGACGCTGTGGTATTCCAGATCGCTGATCAGCAATTGATCGCCCGTTTGCAGGCCATTGTAGTTGCGGATCAATGATTGCAGGCCGTCAGACGCGCAAAAGGTCAGCGCCAGGCCGGCAGGGGCTACACCAAGCAACCCCGCCAGCGAGTCGCGAATTTCCAGGCCCTGAGTGGTATCGAAGTGCTGGCGCACAGGCACCGAGTTGTTGCGGTTAATAAAGTCGATATTACGCTGGTAGTCCTGTGCCACGTCGCGGGTCATACGCCCGAAGTAGCCGTTCTCCAGATTGATCGGGCCGGGCGCAAGGTCGTAGCGCTCGGCAATTGCTTGCCAGAAGTGTTCGTCGCGGGCGTTGTCTTCAATCCTTGGCATGGGGCAGCTCTATCAATGGCGGGGTTTGGGTTTTCCGTGTTTGGCGCGTAACGGGTCGAGCAGGTCCGACAGGCCGTTATGATCAATCTCTTGCATCAGGGCCAGCAAGCCGCCCAGTTCTCCGTGGGGGAAACCTTCACGGGCGAACCAGTTGAGGTACTGGCCGGGCAGGTCGGCGATGATTCGGCCCTTGTATTTGCCGAAGGGCATTTCACGAGTGACCAGCAGTTCGAGTTTTTCGGGGTTCATGCAGCGGCCCTTAGATGGGTAAAGCTGTGGAAATCAAAATACAGGCAATTTGCATGAAGGCCAATTGACAGATCATGCATATAAACCGGATACAGATTTTTTGATATTTATTAAGTCATTGATATTTAAGGATTTTATTTAATTATAAAACTGGCACGAGCCCTGCAACCTCTATTGCACGATCCTCAACCTTGTAAGGAATTGAACAATGACTGACCTTAATAAAGAAGCCATTAGCATCCTGAACGATCTGATCGAAACCAGCAAAGACGGCCAGGAAGGGTTTAAAAGCTGTGCCGAAGATATCAAGCACCCGGAGCTGAAGGCTCTGTTTGCCAAGCGTTCAGCCGATTGCGCTGCCGCAGCTGCCGAACTTCAGGCTCAAGTTCGAGCTCTGGGTGGTGACCCGGAAACCAGCACCAGCGTGGCCGGTGACTTGCATCGCCGTTGGGTGGATGTGAAGTCCGTGTTTACCGGCAAAGACGAAGAAGCGGTGCTCAACGAAGCCGAGCGCGGCGAAGATCATGCGCTGAAGGCTTATAAAGAAGCGCTGGAAAAAATCAGCAAGCACAACCTGGTCGGCATTCGTGATCTGGTAGAGCGCCAGTACCACGGCGTGCAACGCAACCACGATCAGGTTAAGGCGCTGCGCAATCAGGCCCGTGCCCGTGCATGATTAGCTTGAAGCTGTAGTTCCAAAAATGTGGGAGCGGGCTTGCTCGTGATGCAAAAACTCGATTGATCAGAATGATCGAGTTGATGCTATCGCGAGCGAGCCCGCTCCCACATTGCGTTTTAGCCAATGCTGATCGCAGGCAGTACCGGCAGGGTCACGGTTTGTTGCTTGCGTGGCGCAATGATTTCGGCCTCGCCATCAACAACGATTTCATCGCGCTGGTTGAACACGCGAGTAGCAATGCGCACACGGAACTTGGGCAGTTTTTCCAGGATTTCCAGGCGCACGGTGAGGGTGTCACCGATTTTCACCGGTTTCTGAAAGCTCATTTGCTGGCCGACATAGATGGTGCCCGGGCCAGGCAGCTCGCAGGCTACGGCAGCACTTATCAGCGCACCACTGAACATGCCATGGGCAATACGCTCCTTGAACATGGTGGCGGCGGCGAACTCGGGGTCGAGGTGCACCGGATTGTGGTCGCCGGACATGGCCGCAAAAAGCTGAATGTCACGCTCTCCGACGGTTTTGCTGTAGCTGGCTGTCTGGCCGACTTCGAGGGCTTCGTACGGGGTGTTGGTAACCTGAGTCATCTAGCGCATGTCCTGTGACGAGTGTTTGGTTTTAAAGCTATGATTTTAAAAGCTTTTTAGGTGTAAATCTGTTTTTCGCTCATTCGCTTCGCGACGGGCGGGAGTGGCTCAATGCCTGATTTAGCCACTTAATTACATCAGCCATGACTTCATCGCGGTTGGTTTCGTTGAAGAGTTCATGCCGCGCTTGCGGATACAGATTCAGTTGCAACTGACGATTGCCGGCATTTCGCAATGCCCTGGCCAGATCAGTGAGACGCTTGCCTTCACTCACCGGATCACATTCGCCGCCGATTATCAGCAGCGGCAGGCCCGGATCGATCTGAGCGAGATTGGACGCTTTGCTGATTTGCTGCAACCCGCCGAGCAGGTCGATCCACAGTTGGTTGGTGCACCGAAAGCCGCACAGGGGGTCGCTGGCGTAGGCATCGACCTGGGCCGGATCGCGGCTGAGCCAGTCATACGGCGTGCGATTGGGTTTGAAGGCCTTGTTGAACGAGCCGAACGACAACCATTCGATCAGCGCACTGCGGCCCTTGGCTCCCTGGCGCCAACGCTCTAGTCGGGCGATCAGGCTGGCTGCACGATAGAGCGCCACCGGCTGGAAATTCGAAGCACTCAGAATCACCCCTTGCAGGCTGGCACTGTGATGCATCACATACGCCTGCGCGATATAGCTGCCCATGCTGTGCCCGAGCAAAAAAACCGGTATGCCAGGGTGGGCCTGGCCGATATGCCGGCTCAGGCTGGCCACGTCGCTGACCACCGCGCACCAGCCATCATTGTCGGCAAAATAGCCCAGGGTGCCGCGCTCGGCTGTTTTACCGTGACCGCGCTGATCATGGGCATACAGGGCAAAACCGGCAGCACACAGGGCCTGGCCCAGGTGCGCATAACGGCCACTGTGTTCGGCCATGCCATGAGCCAGCAGGACAACAGCCCTGGGTGTACTGTCCGGCAGCCACTGGTTAACGAAAAGACCGCTGCGGTCATTCGCTTCCAGCCAGAAAGTCTCAGGGGTCATGGCATTTCCTTTAATTATTGTCGTACCAGTGTATAGCGCATTTGCAAGGGGGCCAGTTAACGGGCGTTTACCCGGCAATAAGATTCAAGATGTAAATGGCGAAGATCGCTGTATTTGCCTACAACTTTATAACTGTTAACGTCCGCAAGCTCCGCTTTTCATTCGACACGAGACGCGGCCAGGCACACTCAGGTACGAGGATAAAAACAATGCAACCTGATTTCTGGAATGACAAACGTCCCGCCGGTGTACCGCTGGATATCGACATGACGGCTTTTAAATCGGTTGTTGACGTGTTTGAGCGCTCCTGCAAAAAGTTTGCGGATCGCCCGGCCTTCAGCAATCTGGGAGTGACCATCACCTATGCCGAGCTTGAGCGCCACAGTGCCGCGTTTGCCGGTTATCTGCAGGAGTACACCGATCTCAAGCCGGGCGACCGTATTGCCGTACAAATGCCCAACACCCTGCAATATCCGATTGCCGTGTTCGGAGCCATGCGTGCAGGCCTGATTGTGGTCAATACCAACCCGCTCTACACCTCGCGCGAGATGCGCCATCAGTTCAAGAGCGCCGGGATTCGGGCGCTGGTGTACCTGAACATGTTCGGCAAGCGGGTACAGGAAGTGCTGCAAGACACCGAAATCGACTACCTGATCGAAGCCAGAATGGGCGACATGATGCCGGCCGCCAAAGGCTGGATCACCAACCTGGTGGTCGACAAGGTGAAAAAACTGGTGCCTGCCTATCAGTTGCCCCAGGCCATTTCCTTCAAGAGCGTCTTGCGCCGGGGCGCGGGGCAGGTGATCCGGCCACTGGCGGTAGCGCTGGATGATATCGCCGTCCTGCAGTACACCGGCGGTACCACCGGCCTGCCCAAGGGCGCGATGCTCACCCATGGCAATCTGGTCGCCAATATGCAGCAGTTGCGCGCCTGCCTGTCCCAGCATGGCGCCGACGGCCAGCCGATGCTCAAGGACGGCCGCGAGATCATGATCGGCCCGCTGCCGCTGTACCATATCTATGCATTCACGGCCAATTGCATGGGCATGATGGTCACCGGCAACCATAACGTGCTGATCACCAACCCGCGTGACATCAAGGGTTTTATCAAGGAACTGAAAAACTGGAAGTTCACCTGCTTCCTGGGGCTCAACACCTTGTTTGTTGCACTGATGGACCACCCGGATTTCAAGGACGTGGATTTTTCCAGGCTCAAAATTACCAACTCGGGCGGTACTGCGCTGGTCAAGGCGACGGCTGAACGCTGGGAGAAACTCACCGGGTGCCGCATCGTCGAAGGTTACGGCCTGACGGAAACCTCGCCGGTGGCCAGCGCCAACCCCTGCGGCCAGCTGGCACGGCTGGGCACGGTGGGCATGCCGGTGCCGGGCACCGCCATGAAGGTGATCAGCGATGAGGGGGTTGATCTGGGGCTGGGTGAGCGCGGCGAGTTATGCGTCAAAGGCCCGCAAGTGATGAAGGGTTACTGGCAAAACCCCGAGGCTACGGCCGAGGTGCTGGACGCCGAGGGCTGGTTCAAGACCGGCGATGTCGCCGTGATTGATCCGGACGGTTTTGTCCGCATCGTCGATCGCAAGAAAGATCTGATTATCGTCTCAGGCTTTAATGTCTACCCCAACGAAATCGAAGATATCGTGATGGCACACCCTAAAGTGGCCAATTGCGCAGTTATCGGCGTACCTGATGAGCGCACGGGCGAGGCAGTCAAACTGTTTGTGGTGCCGCGTGCAGGCGGGGTGACGGTTGAGGAACTCACGGCTTACTGCAAGGACAATTTCACCGGTTACAAGGTGCCCAAGCAAATCGTGTTGCGTGATGCCTTGCCCATGACGCCGGTTGGAAAAATCCTGCGTCGTGAGTTACGGGATACCGCCTGATTCGTTCATCATGGCGACAGACGCTCGCAGGCTGAAAGGCCGCGGGCGTTTTTTTATGCCTATGATAAGGGGCTGTAATACCTGAGATAGAGGGGTTTATCGGTTAATAGAGTGTTTATACTAATGATGACTTTGGATTGTCCTACAGTCAGGTTGGTGACTCTAAACCCGGTTTTTGGCTCTAGGCGGCCTTTGGCAAAGCTGCTACTCTCGGCGCGCTTTGTGACTTCAGGGTAAGTGAAAGTCAGAGCTGTCCATTATAAAAATCAAACAAATAAGAACCGCACCCGATGCGGTGAAGAATTCGCGACGCTGAGGAGTGGGCTTCCATGATTGAAGGCTTTTGGAAGGATAAGTACCCAGCTGGGATTGCTGCTGAAATCAATCCAGATGAATATCCAAATATTCAGACGGTACTGCGGGAATCTTGCCAGCGTTTCGCCGATAAACCGGCGTTCAGTAACCTCGGCAAAACCATTACCTACGGTGAGCTCTATGAGCAGTCGGGCGCTTTTGCAGCCTGGTTGCAGCAGCACACCGACTTGCAGCCGGGCGATCGCATCGCCGTGCAGCTGCCCAACCTGTTGCAATACCCGATTGCTGTGTTCGGAGCCATCCGCGCCGGTTTGATTGTGGTCAACACCAACCCGCTGTACACCGCGCGGGAAATGGAACACCAGTTCAAGGATTCCGGTGCCAAGGCACTGGTGTGCCTGGCGAACATGGCGCATCTCGCTGAAAAAGTCGTGCCCCAGACGTCGGTCAAGTATGTGATCGTCACCGAAGTGGCTGACATGCTGTCGCCTTTCAAGCGGGTGCTGATCAATAGCGTCATCAAGTACGTGAAAAAGATGGTCCCTGCTTATCACTTGCCACAGGCCGTCAAGTTCAACGACGTGCTGAGCAAAGGCCAGGGCCAGCCGGTCAAGGAAGCCAGCCCGGTGAGCAGTGATGTTGCCGTGCTGCAATACACGGGCGGCACTACCGGTGTGGCCAAGGGCGCGATGCTGACCCATCGCAACCTGATCGCCAACATGTTGCAGTGCAAGGCGTTGATGGCCTCCAACCTCGATGAAGGTTGTGAAATCCTGATTACGCCTTTGCCGCTGTATCACATCTACGCCTTTACCTTTCACTGCATGGCGATGATGCTACTGGGCAATCACAACGTATTGATCAGTAACCCCCGTGATTTACCGGCGATGGTCAAAGAGCTGTCCAAGTGGAAATTCACCGGTTTTGTCGGTCTCAATACCCTGTTTGTGGCGCTGTGCAACAGCGAGGCGTTCCGCAAGCTGGATTTCTCGGCCCTCAAGGTGACGCTCTCGGGTGGCATGGCCTTGCAACTGTCGGTGGCCGAGCGCTGGAAGACCGTGACCGGTTGCCCGATCTGCGAAGGTTATGGCATGACCGAGACCAGTCCGGTAGCCACGGTCAACCCGGCCCAGAGCATTCAGATCGGTACCATTGGCATTCCGGTGCCTTCGACCCTGTGCAAAGTGATTAACGATGCCGGCGAAGAGCTGCCGCTGGGTGAAGTCGGCGAGCTGTGCATCAAGGGCCCGCAGGTCATGAAAGGCTACTGGGAGCGTCCTGACGCCACCGCCGAGATCATGGACAGCGAAGGCTGGTTGAAATCCGGTGATATCGCAGTGATTCAGCCTGATGGCTACATGCGTATCGTTGATCGCAAAAAAGACATGATTCTGGTGTCGGGCTTCAATGTTTACCCCAACGAGCTGGAAGACGTGATGGCCTCCTTGCCGGGCGTATTGCAGTGCGCTGCAATCGGTATTCCGGACGAGAAGACCGGTGAGCTGATCAAGGTGTTTATCGTGGTCAAGCCGGGTATGACGCTGACCAAGGAACAGGTCATGACGCATATGCGTGCCAACCTGACGGCTTACAAGGCGCCCAAGTTCGTCGAGTTCCGCGACAGCTTGCCGACCACCAACGTGGGCAAGATCCTGCGTCGTGAGTTGCGAGACGAAGAACTGAAAAAGCTGGGCCTCAAGAAGTAACAGGCCTGGATACGAAAAATCCCCGCAATGCGGGGATTTTTCGTTTTGATACGGTGAAGGTCTGTTGTAGCAGCTGCCGAAGGAACACTGCAACTGTGGGAGCTGTCTCTTATACACATCT
>NZ_JASJWL010000050.1:0-36867 GCF_035019225.1 Pseudomonas sp. CCC4.1
GTGGGCTCGGAGATGTTTATAAGAGACAGGCTCGCGAAGGCTCAAAGAGCGCCATTCGCGAGCAGGCTCGCTCCCACAGGGAGGTTTTCCGGCTTCAGAGGCATTTCATCGTCACGATTTTGTGACAGTTGTGCTGTCGCACAATCAAGAATGACAGCCTGCCCCTCACATCGTAACGAATACTTTACGAATAAGCGCCATCATCCCAGCATTACTGGCTTTAGGCTAGCTGCACATGACAATCACTTGAGGTATCACTAAGGCATCGCAACAACACCGAATAATAAAAACGATTTCCTTGCGGAGAGCCCCATGAAGCAAACGAAATACGTCGCCCGTGAGCCTGATGCCAATGGCTTTATCGACTACACACCTGCCGAGCACGGGGTGTGGAACACGCTGATTACCCGTCAGCTGAAACTGCTGGAAGGCCGCGCCTGCCCCGAGTACATGCAAGGCATCGAAAAGCTGGGCCTGCCCCACGACCGCATCCCGCAACTCGACGAGATCAATCAGGTACTGGGCGCCACCACGGGCTGGCAAGTTGCCCGGGTACCCGCACTGATCCCCTTCCAGACCTTCTTCGAGTTGCTGGCCAACAAGCAGTTTCCAGTGGCCACCTTTATTCGCACTCCCGAAGAACTCGATTACCTGCAAGAGCCGGATATTTTCCATGAGATTTTCGGCCACTGCCCGCTGCTGACCAACCCGTGGTTCGCCGAATTCACCCACACCTACGGCAAACTGGGGCTGCAAGCGAGCAAGGAGCAACGGGTGTATCTGGCACGCCTGTACTGGATGACCATCGAGTTCGGCCTGGTCGACACGCCGGAAGGCAAACGCATTTACGGTGGCGGGATTCTGTCGTCGCCCAAAGAAACGGTTTACAGCCTGTCTTCAGAGCCGGAACATCAGGCTTTCGATCCGCTGGAAGCCATGCGTACGCCGTATCGCATCGATATTTTGCAGCCGCTGTATTTTGTCCTGCCGGACTTGAAGCGACTGTTTGACCTGGCCCATGAAGACATCATGGGTATGGTCGAAAAAGGCATGACAATGGGCCTGCACGCGCCGAAGTTCACGCCCAAGCCGAAAGCGGCTTAACCTTTTTTTAGTCATCAATAAAAACTGATTTCAGGAATCCACCATGAACGCACTGAACCAAGCCCACTGCGAAGCCTGCCGCGCCGATGCTCCACAGGTCAGCGACGAAGAACTGCCGATCCTGATCAAACAGATCCCGGACTGGAACATCGAAGTTCGCGACGGCATCATGCAGCTGGAAAAGGTCTTTCTGTTCAAGAACTTCAAATTCGCCCTGGCCTTTACCAATGCCGTGGGCGAGATCGCCGAAGCCGAAGGCCATCACCCGGGCCTGCTGACCGAATGGGGCTCGGTCACCGTGACCTGGTGGAGCCACTCGATCAAGGGCCTGCACCGCAACGACTTCATCATGGCCGCACGCACTGATGAAGTCGCCAAAACTGCCGAAGGTCGCAAGTAATGCACTTTGCCGATATTGGTCGGGTACCGGGCGACCCGATTCTCGGTTTGATGGACGCCTATCAACAGGATACCAATCCGGACAAGTTCGACCTGGGCGTGGGCGTCTATAAAGACGCCAATGGCCTGACGCCGATCCTGCAATCAGTAAAGTTGGCCGAGCAGCGCCTGGTCGATCAGCAACAGACCAAAACCTATATCGGCGGTCATGGTGACAGCCGATTCGGGCAACTGATCAGCGAACTGGTGCTGGGCGAAGACTCACCCCTGCTGGCCAGCAAGCGCGCTGCAGCGACCCAGACCCCGGGCGGTACCGGGGCCTTGCGCCTGAGCGCCGATTTTATCGCGCAATGCTTGCCGGGCCGTGGCATCTGGCTGAGCGATCCAACCTGGCCGATCCACGAAACCATCTTTGCCGCAGCCGGGCTGAAGATCAGTCACTACCCTTACGTGGGCAGCGACAACAAGCTCAATGTCGCGGCCATGCTCGAAGCCCTGGAACACGCGCCAAAAGGCGATGTGGTGCTGCTGCACGCCTGCTGCCACAACCCGACCGGCTTTGACCTGTCCCAGGCGGACTGGCTGCAGGTGCTGGACGTGGTCCGTCGTCGTGAATTGCTGCCTTTGATCGATTTTGCCTACCAGGGTTTTGGCGACGGAATACAGGAAGACGCCTGGTCGACCCGCCTGTTCACCCGTGAACTGCCGGAAGTGCTGATCACCAACTCGTGCTCGAAGAACTTCGGCCTGTACCGCGAACGCGTCGGTGCATTGATTGTGTGTGCCAATGACGCCGAAAAGCTGACCGACATCCGCAGCCAGTTGGCCTATATTGCGCGAAACTTGTGGTCCAACCCGCCGGATCACGGCGCGTCGGTGGTGGCGACCATCCTCGGCGATGCCCAGCTGAAAAGCGTGTGGATCGCAGAAGTGGAAGCCATGCGCAGCCGTATCGCGCAATTGCGTAGCGGTTTGGTGGAAGCCCTGATCCCGTTCGGGCTGGCGGAGCACTTTGCCCATATTAATGAGCAACGCGGGATGTTTTCGTACACTGGCCTGACCCAAGAGCAAGTCCAGCTGTTGCGCGAGAAACACAGCGTGTACATGGTTGGTTCGGGGCGCGCCAATATGGCCGGGGTCGACGGCACGCGCCTGAGCCTGCTGGCCAAGGCGATTGCGCAGGTGTGTACACACTAGCCCCCCCACCTGTAGCAGCTGCCGAAGGAACGAGGCAGCTGCTCTACAGGGCTCTGCCTTTTGCAGCGACAGCTGCAATATGAAAAGTTCGATACAAATCCCCCCAGACGCAATAAAAAGACAAATTGTCACACTCCCTCCTGTATCCTTAGCAAGCTACTTAAAACACACCTTACGAGGAGCGCGACGATGCACGAGATCCCAAACCTCCCCTTCCCAAGCCTGCACGAAACCGAGCAGCCAACCCCGCAACACACCAGTGGCGAAAACCCCGCACTGGACGAGGCTTCTGAAAGCCTGCAGGCCGAAAGCGAAGACTGACGGCGCACAATCAGACGGTGCGAAAAGCATTCAGTTTTTCACACCGTCTGACACAATCGCCCCTTATTGCGGAATCAAGCGTGACTGACACCTTCAGCGATACCCAGGCCAGCGTTCTGATCGGCACCGCCGAGAAAATGATCGACCTCTGGGAGCGCCTCAGCCCCGAAAAACAAGCTCGCCTGCTCAAACGGTTCGGCACCCAGGAAAATGCACTGGCCGCTTTAATCGCGACGCAACTGGTTACACCACTATAATCTGCACCAACCCGCTCCCCGCAGGACCCCTACCCCATGCCTGAAACACAGCGCCCCATGGCAATCACGCTGCAAGTGGTTTCCATCGTCCTGTTTACCTTTATCGGCTATTTGAACATTGGCATTCCGCTGGCCGTACTGCCGGGTTACGTGCATAACCATCTCGGTTACGGCACGGTGATCGCCGGGCTGGTGATCAGCGTGCAATATTTGGCTACGCTGCTGAGCCGGCCTTACGCCAGCCGCTACATCGATACCCGGGGCAGCAAGCGCGCCGTGATGGTTGGCCTGGCCGGCTGCGGCCTGAGTGGCGTATTTATGCTGGTGTCCAGCTGGCTGACGAGCATGCCGGCCTGGAGCCTGGCCAGCCTGTTGATCGGCCGGCTGGTGCTGGGCAGCGCGGAAAGCCTGGTGGGCTCCGGCTCCATCGGCTGGGGCATAGGCCGGGTCGGCGCACAGAACACGGCCAAGGTGATTTCCTGGAATGGCATCGCCAGCTACGGCGCCATAGCCATTGGCGCGCCTCTGGGCGTGGTCATGGTCGGCCACCTGGGGATGTGGAGCCTGGGCGTAAGCATTATTGCCCTGGGAGCGCTGGGCGTACTGCTGGCCTGGCCAAAACTGGCGGCCCCCATTGTCAGCGGCGTGCGCCTGCCGTTTCTGCATGTACTGGGACGAGTACTGCCTCACGGCACCGGGCTGGCCCTGGGCTCGATCGGCTTTGGCACCATCGCCACCTTTATCACCTTGTATTACGCGACCAACCACTGGGAAAACGCAGCGCTGTGCCTGAGCCTGTTTGGCGCCAGCTTTATCAGTGCGCGCTTGCTGTTTGGCAATCTGATCAACCGTATCGGCGGTTTTCGCGTGGCAATTGCCTGCCTGAGCGTCGAGACGCTGGGCCTGCTGTTGCTGTGGCTGGCACCCAACCCGGAGTTGGCCCTGGCGGGCGCGGCCTTGAGCGGCTTTGGCTTTTCGCTGGTGTTCCCGGCGCTGGGGGTTGAGGCGGTCAACCTGGTGCCGGCCTCCAGCCGGGGGGCTGCGGTGGGTGCGTATTCGCTGTTTATCGACCTGTCGCTGGGCATCACCGGGCCGCTAGTGGGTGCCGTGGCGGCAGGGTTCGGCTTTGCTTCGATCTTTCTGTTTGCGGCGCTGGCGGCGCTTGGCGGGTTGATGCTGAGTGTTTATCTGTATCGTCAGGCGCAGAACGCAAGAGCGTCCTAGCTCGCGCTCAGGGTGATTAAGCCCGCTCCCACAGGACTGCTGCTGCCCTCTAGAAATCCACCTTGCCCCGCCCCGCCTTGATGTTGCCGCGCTTGGTCTTGGATTCCAGCCGACGTTTTTTTGAGCCCAGGGTCGGCTTGGTCGGGCGGCGCTTTTTCTCCACCTTGGTGGCACTGACGATCAACTCCGCCAGACGCTCCAGCGCATCAGCCCGATTCTGCTCCTGGGTGCGGTATTGCTGGGCTTTGATAATCAGCACGCCATCACTGGTGATGCGGCTGTCACGCAGCGCCAGCAACCGCTCCTTGTAAAAATCCGGCAACGACGAATTGGGAATATCAAAGCGCAGGTGCATGGCGCTCGAAACCTTGTTGACGTTCTGCCCGCCCGCACCCTGGGCGCGAATGGCCGTCAGTTCGATCTCGGCATCAGGGATATGCACGTTGTTGGAAATCACCAGCATCAAAAAAGGGTCCGTGTTCAGAGCATCAAGGATACCCCACAAACAACAAACCCGGCGCAATGGCCGGGTTTGCAGGGTTAAACACAGCGTTTATTTGGCAGAGCTGTAAGCTGCTGCCTGCGCCTGTACCGCGCGCTTGTTCTTGATCACGAAGCACAGCCACATAAAGGCCACCCACACCGGAATCGCGTACACCGACACGCGAATCCCCGGGATCAACAGCATGATCACCAGGATAAACGCTACAAACGCCAGGCAGATGTAGTTGCCGTACGGATACCACAGCGCCTTGAACAGCGGGAATTGCGCGGTCTTGTCCATATGCTGGCGGAACTTGAAGTGCGAGTAGCTGATCATCGCCCAGTTGATCACCAGGGTCGCTACTACCAGGGACATCAGCAGTTCCAGCGCATCATGGGGCATCAGGTAGTTGAGCAGCACTGCAATGACCGTCACCGCCGCCGAGGCCAGGATCGAGTTGACCGGCACGCCGCGCTTGTCGATTTTGGCCAGCACTTTCGGCGCATCGCCCTGCTGCGCCATACCCAGCAACATGCGGCTGTTGCAGTAGGTGCCGCTGTTGTACACCGACAATGCTGCGGTCAAGACCACGAAGTTGAGGATGTGCGCAGCAGTGTTGCTGCCCAGCATCGAGAACACTTGCACGAACGGGCTGCTGCTGTAGCTGTCGCCACCGGCATTCAGGGTTTCAAGCAGCGAGTCCCACGGGGTCAACGACAGCAGAACTACCAGGGCACCGATATAGAAAATCAGGATGCGGTAGATCACCTGGTTGATCGCTTTCGGGATCACGGTGCGTGGTTTGTCGGCTTCAGCTGCGGTGAAACCGAGCATTTCCAGGCCGCCGAAGGAAAACATGATAAAGGCCATGGCCATGATCAGGCCGGTCGTCCCGTTCGGGAAGAAACCACCGTGTTCCCACAGGTTGCTGACCGAAGCCTGAGGACCGCCACTGCCGCTGACCAGCAGGTAGCTGCCCAGGGCGATCATGCCGACAATTGCCACGACCTTGATGATCGCGAACCAGAACTCGGCTTCGCCAAACACTTTGACGTTGGTCAGGTTGATCAGGTTGATCAGCACGAAGAAGGCCGCTGCCGAGGCCCAGGTGGGGATCTCCGGCCACCAGTAGTGCACATATTTGCCGACGGCGGTCAGCTCCGACATGCCCACCAGGATGTACAGCACCCAGCAGTTCCAGCCCGACATAAAGCCGGCGAAACCGCCCCAGTATTTATGGGCAAAGTGGCTGAAAGAACCGGCAACCGGTTCTTCGACGATCATTTCGCCGAGCTGGCGCATGATCATGAACGCGATAAAGCCGCAGATCGCATAGCCCAGAATCATCGATGGACCGGCCGACTTGAGCACCCCGGCCGAACCGAGAAACAGGCCAGTACCAATCGCGCCACCGAGGGCTATCAGCTGGATATGACGATTTTTCAGGCCGCGTTTAAGCTCGCCCGAATGCGAGGTATTTCCACTCATTGCAAAGGTCCCACACAAGGTTTGATGTGATTCAGTGCGTTGTAACTTGAGCACCAGAGGCAGTGATCGAAGGGTCTACAACACAAATCAAACCCCAGCGCAGACGCCAGGAATCCAAGGTTGTTTCACGAGTCATGCGTCACCTGTTTGTTTTTATCTGTGACGGAATCGAACCCGCAACGCTTGTGGCATTGCGGAATTATCAAGGCGGATAGCCTTGAGGTTTTGGCCGTTCGGTGTAACGCCGAGCGGCGCAAAATGCGCGGGTACGCAATTGAGTCACAGTTAAAACGCGGCGCATTGTACACCCGCACGAAGGCAAGATCCCATCACACAGCCGATTGCAATACGAAACAAGCCGCAATTTATGTAGGAACTGTCCTAATTCTGTAAATCTCGGAAGGTTTTCATTACAAAGGGATGATTTCAGCGGTTTAGGGTCGGTAAGTGGCTGAATTCGTATAGGTTTATTGACATGGTGTAACGATTATTTGCCACGCGAATTAAGACCCGTAGCAGCTGCCATCAGCATTTCGCAGACATAAAAAAACGCCAACCCCTGGGGGTTGGCGTTTTTTGTACCGCGCTTACCGCTTACCGCTTACTGCGGCTTGCGACGACCGAAGCCCGGGCGCTGGCCCGAACCTGCCGGGGCACCACGACGCTTGCCCGACGGCGCATCGTCAACCAGCTTTGGCCCGTTACGGGTTGGCTTGGTTGGACGCTTGTTGATTTCGCTCGGACGCTCGGCAACTGGCGCACCACGACCTGCTGGCACACGATCAGTACGGCCGGCAGGCTTGCGCGCCGGACGAGCCGATTCATCACGAGCCGGACGGCCCGGACGCTCGCCTTCGATATGCGGCTGGCGTGCCGGACGCGGCGCAACAGGTGCACCTTCAGCCGGGCGCAGCACGCGGGCAACACGGTCACCACGGGCCACAGGGCGCGAGGATTTGCGCTGCATGCGCTCAAGCTTGTCTTTGCTCTTGGCGTTCATCTCAGGCATGGCAACCGGCGTGAGGCCGACTTCAGCGCTGAGAATGTCCACTTCGAACTGGCTCATTTCGCGCCAGCGACCCATCGGCAGATCGGAGTTGAGGAACACCGGACCGAAACGTACGCGCTTCAGGCGGCTGACCACCAGGCCCTGGGATTCCCACAGACGACGCACTTCACGGTTACGGCCTTCCATCACCACGCAGTGGTACCAATGGTTGAAGCCTTCGCCGCCTGGCGCCTGCTTGATGTCGGTGAAACGCGCCGGACCGTCTTCCAGCACAACGCCGGCCTTGAGGCGGGCAATCATGTCGTCATCCACTTCGCCACGCACACGTACCGCGTATTCACGGTCCATTTCGTACGAAGGGTGCATCAAGCGGTTGGCCAGCTCACCGTCAGTGGTGAACATCAGCAAGCCGGTGGTGTTGATGTCCAGACGACCGATATTGATCCAACGGCCTTCTTTTGGACGCGGCAGTTTGTCGAACACGGTCGGACGGCCTTCAGGGTCGTCACGGGTGCAGATTTCGCCGTCGGGTTTGTTGTACATGATCACGCGGCGAACCGATTCGGCTGCCTCTTCACGCTTGATCACCTTGCCATCGATGGTGATGGCGTCGTGCAGGTCTACGCGCAGACCCAGGGTTGCATCCTTGCCATTGACCTTGATCCGGCCCTGGCTGATCCAGCTCTCTACGTCGCGACGCGAGCCAACGCCAATACGGGCGAGGACTTTTTGCAGTTTTTCGCCTGCCGGGCCAATTTCCTGGCCGTCTTTAGGGTCGAGATCTTTCATCTGGGCACCTCCCGGTGTGTCAATTCAGGCGAGCGCCTGAAGTGTTAAAAATGGGCCTTGGGGCTCTGCTGAGCCCCAGAGGGTCGCGAATCATACGCGGATATTGGCCATTGCGCATCAAAGGCTAGTCACGAAGTGCGTGGCTCACTTGGTTTTCCGCCGGCCGGTGGCCTCAAGCGCCAGTAAACGCAGGGCGGATTCGGCCAGCACCGCACGTTTTTCGTCTTTGTCGAGTTTCTTCCAGGCCTTGATTTCACGCTTGGTCCGCCCGCAGCCCAGGCAAATGTCGTCAGTGAATTTGCAGACTCCGATGCAGGGGTCTTTGGTTGAACTCATGACAGCCCTCCGAAAATTGTGTGGGAGCGGGTTTGCTCGCGATGGCATCGCTGCGGTGTGCCTGACAGTCCGCGTCGTCTGCATCGCAGGCAAGCCAGCTCCCACGGGTCATGCATTGCCCGCAGAATCCGCGGCTTGCCAGGATCCTTAATGGGAGTGCATCAGTCTTCCTGCTCGCGGCGTTCCTGTTCGATGGCTTCGGCCAGGGCCTGAGCCTCAAGCTCTTCGTCGCTCAAGGCAGATCGCTGCTCAAGTGCAGCAACCGCAGCGCGCAATCGCTCGCGGGCCAACTCGGCCGCAGAGGGTTGCTGCGGTTGTGGTTGGGCTTCTATTTCCGGCTCGGACTCAGGCTCAGGCTCAGGCTCAGGCTCAGGCTCTAGAGCTTCAACTGGCGCAACGTCGCGCAGCAAATCATCAAAGTCAGTTTTAAGACCCTCCTCCATCGAGTCCAGTTCCGTCAGCAGGGTGCGGAAGCTGGTTTCGTCTTTCGGCTCTTCCGGCTCGGCGCTTTCGTCGGCCAGCGCCTGAAGATGCGCAGGCACCGGGGCATCGTCAAAATCGAGGATCGGATCCGGCTCCAGCTCGCGCAGCTCGGCCAGTGGCGGCAATTCATCGAGGCTCTTGAGGTTGAAGTGGTCAAGAAAGCCCTTGGTGGTGGCAAACATCGCGGGCTTGCCCGGCACGTCACGATAACCCACCACGCGAATCCACTCGCGCTCCAGCAGTGTCTTGACGATATGGCTGTTGACAGCCACACCGCGCACATCTTCGATCTCGCCACGGGTAATGGGCTGGCGATAAGCGATCAGCGCCATGGTCTCCAGCATGGCCCGCGAGTAACGTTGCGGGCGTTCTTCCCACAGACGTCCGACCCAGGGCGAGTACTTTTCGCGGATCTGCAGGCGATAGCCGGAGGCAACTTCTTTCAGTTCAAAGGCGCGGCCGTCGCAGGATTTGCGCAGCAGTTCCAGGGCCTTCTTGAAGACCGGCGGTTCCGGGCGCTCGCCCTCTTCAAACAGTTCGAACAGGCGCTCAAGGCTCTGCGGCTTTCCCGAGGCCAGCAGAAAGGCCTCAAGCAAGGGGGCCAGCTCGCGGGGTTCAGTCAAATTCATGGTTTCAGCTCTTTATTCGGCTCTTGCCCGCACATGGATCGGCGCGAAGGGTTCATTTTGTACCAACTCGATCAGCGACTCTTTGACCAGTTCAAGAATGGCCATAAAGGTCACGACTACACCCAACTTGCCTTCTTCAGCGGTAAACAGCTCGACAAAGGGCACAAAGCCACCCCCCTTGAGACGCTCAAGTACGTCGCTCATGCGTTCGCGGGTCGACAGGGCCTCACGGCTGACCTGATGACTTTCAAACATGTCGGTGCGGCGCAGCACTTCGGCCATCGACATCAGCAGCTCTTCGAGCGCCACATCCGGTACCAGTTTGCGCGCCCGTGCTTCGGGAGCATCGAGCTTGGGCACATAGATCTCGCGCCCTACCCGGCTGAGCCCCTCAATGCCTTCAGCGGCAGCCTTGAAGCGCTCGTATTGCTGCAGGCGGCGAATCAGCTCGGCACGGGGGTCACCCTCGTCCTCCTCGATTTCGGCCGAACGCGGCAACAGCATCCGCGACTTGATCTCGGCCAGCATCGCGGCCATGACCAGATACTCGGCCGCCAGCTCCAGGCGCACGGTTTTCATGAGCTCGACATAACCCATGTACTGGCGGGTAATTTCCGCCACCGGAATGTCGAGAATGTCGATATTTTGCTTGCGGATCAGGTACAGCAGCAGGTCGAGCGGGCCTTCAAAAGCGTCAAGAAACACCTCCAGTGCATCCGGGGGGATATACAGGTCTTGCGGCATTTCGATGACCGCCTGGCCATAGACCATGGCCAGAGACAGTTCTTGCTGGGCACCGGCCCGGGCCTCAGGTGCTTCTACGTCAGACATCAGGCCTCGACCATAAAGGGTTGAGGATCACCGCAGCCCACCCGCACGATCTCGGGGTCACCACTGTCCACCAGGCTGATGACAGTGGAGGCCTTGTTGCCGCCAAAACCGCCGTCAATGATCAGGTCGACCTGTTTTTCCAGGGCATCACGGATTTCATACGGGTCTTCCATCGGCTCGCTCTCGCCCGGCAGGATCAGGGTCACGCTCATCAGCGGTTCGCCCAGCTCTTCAAGCAATGCCAGCGCAATCGGATGGCTCGGTACGCGCAGGCCAATGGTACGGCGTTTAGGGTGCAGCAGCAGGCGCGGCACTTCGCGGGTGGCGTTGAGGATAAAGGTGTACGGCCCCGGCGTATGCGCCTTGAGCAGACGGAAGATGCCGGTATCCACCTTGGCAAACAGCCCCAGCTGCGACAGGTCACAGCACATCAGGGTGAAGTTGTGCTTGTCGTCCAGGTTGCGCAGGCGCTTGATCCGCTCGATCGCACCCTTGTCACCCATCTGGCAACCGACGGCATAGGACGAGTCGGTAGGATAAATCACCACCCCACCCTTCTTGATGATTTCAACGGCCTGTTTGATCAGACGCGGTTGTGGGTTTTCCGGATGAATCTGGAAAAATTGACTCACAGTGTTTACCTGTTCAGACGTTGGCAGTGGGTTTGTCATATTTGAATCGACACCACAATGGCGGCAAGTCTTCCGGAAGCGGACGGTATTCGCCGATCTCGGACCACCCTCCTGGACCATGAAAATCACTGCCGGCACTGACCAGCAGACCGAACTCACGCGCAAGGATCGCCAGGCTGCCAACCTGATCGGCCGGCTGGTACCCGTTGACCACTTCAATCGCGTGACCCCCAGCTTGAATATAGTCGCCAATCAGCCGTCGGCGCTTGCTGCGGGTAAAATCGTAGTGCGAGGGGTGCGCCAGACTGACCCAGGCGCCTGCTGCGCGCAGGGTGGCGACGGTGTCTTCCAGGGTCGGCCAGTGCAGCTTGACGTCCCCCAGCTTGCCGGCCCCCAGCCATTTACGGAAGGCTTCGGCGCGATCCTTGACGTAACCGGCCTCCACCAGAAAATCGGCAAAATGCGGACGGGCCGGGGCGTTGCCGCTGTCACCCAGGGCTTGCTGGATAGCCCGTGCGCCTTCAAGCGCACCAGGCATACCCTTGAGCGCCAGCTTGCGACTGATCTCTTCGGCGCGCAGCCAGCGGCCATCGTGCAATTTGGCAATGGCCTCGACCAGCGCCGGGGCGTTGACATCGAAACCGTAGCCGAGCACATGAATCGTCGCCCCGCCCCAGGTGCAGGACAACTCCACGCCGTTGACCAATGTCATGCCCAGCGCCTGCGCCGCCGCGCGGGCTTCGTCGAGGCCTTCAAGTGTATCGTGATCGGTCAGGGCCAGGACTCGCACACCTTTCTCGAACGCACGCGCGACCAGTACCGCAGGCGCCAGGGCGCCATCGGATGCCGTGCTATGGCAATGCAAGTCAATTTCCACGGGGATTTAATAACCTCTAGCTGACGCTTTCGCTGTCATTGATGTTTGTTATTATGCCGCCACATCCTGCTTCTGGCTGCCACTGTGAAACAATTCATCGACTTCATCCCGCTGTTACTGTTTTTCATCGTTTACAAAATCGAACCGCGCATCGTCGAAATCGGCGGGCACAGCCTGTCGGTCGGCGGTATCTACAGCGCTACCGCCATGCTGATCATCAGTTCGCTGGTGGTGTATGGCGCGCTGTTTATCAAGCAACGCAAACTCGAAAAAAGCCAATGGCTGACCCTGATCGCCTGCCTGGTATTCGGCAGCCTGACTCTGGCCTTCCACAGCGAAACCTTCCTTAAATGGAAAGCCCCGGTGGTCAACTGGCTGTTTGCCCTGGCGTTTGCCGGCAGCCACTTTATCGGCGACAAGGTCCTGATCAAGCGCATGATGGGCCACGCCCTGAGCCTGCCAGATGCCATCTGGACCCGCCTGAACGTGGCCTGGATCGGGTTTTTCCTGTTCTGCGGCGCGGCCAACCTGTTCGTGGCATTCACTTACCAAAGCATCTGGGTCGACTTCAAAGTGTTCGGCAGCCTGGGCATGACTGTGTTGTTCCTGATCGCCCAGGGCATTTACCTGTCGCGCCATCTGCATGACACCGACCCGACTGATACCACCCCCAAGACCAAGGACTGACATGCTCTACGCCATCATTGCAACAGACGTCGCCAATTCCCTCGAAGCTCGCCTGGCTGCCCGCCCTGCGCACCTTGAGCGCTTGCAACAACTGAAAGCCGAAGGCCGCATCGTACTGGCCGGCCCGCACCCGGCCATCGACAGCAATGACCCTGGCGCTGCCGGTTTTAGCGGCAGCCTGATCGTGGCCGAGTTCGAATCCCTGAACGCTGCCCAGGCCTGGGCCGAAGCCGACCCTTACGTTGCCGCTGGCGTATATGCCAATGTCAGCGTCAAGCCGTTCAAGCAAGTCCTGCCGTAACCTGTATCTTTACCGGCAGCCGGCGCAAACAGCATCGGCACCGGTCAAATCGAGTAAGTCATGAGCGACCTGTTACTGATAGATGATGACCAGGAGCTGTGTGAGCTGCTGGTCAGTTGGCTGAGCCAGGAAGGCTTTCAGGTTCGCGCATGCCACGACGGTGCCAGCGCCCGCAAGGCGCTGGCAGAGTCCAGCCCCGATGCCGTGGTGCTGGATGTCATGCTCCCCGACGGCAGCGGCCTTGAGCTGCTCAAGCAACTGCGCAACGACCACCCTGATCTGCCGGTGCTGATGCTTTCGGCCCGAGGCGAACCGCTGGACCGCATCCTGGGCCTGGAGCTGGGCGCCGATGACTACCTGGCCAAGCCTTGCGACCCTCGCGAGCTGACAGCCCGCCTGCGCGCCGTATTGCGCCGCAGCCACCCGGCGGCGGTGTCCAGCCAGATGGAGCTGGGCGACCTGTGTTTCAGCCCGATGCGCGGCGTGGTCACCATCGACCAGCGCGACATTACCCTGACCGTGTCTGAAAGCCGCATCCTTGAAGCCCTGCTGCGCCAACCGGGTGAGCCGCTGGACAAACAGGAACTGGCGCAGATCGCCCTGGGCCGCAAGCTGACCCTGTACGACCGCAGCCTGGACATGCATATCAGCAACCTGCGCAAAAAGATCGGCCCGCACCCGGATGGCAGCCCGCGCATCGTGGCACTGCGCAGCCGCGGGTATTTCTACAGCGTCTGAGAAAAGCGCCCTCACCCTGTGTAAATCCCCGGCAAAACCGTCTTTACCAAAGCTTTACCCACGGTTGACAGCGATTGACCTTGATCTCCCTAAACTGGGCGCATCCGGAACAACCGGAATCCAAATTCAAAGGAGACACACCATGCGTAAGACTCTAATTGCTTTGATGTTTGCTGCAGCACTGCCAACCGTCGCAATGGCCATGCCTGGTGGTGACGGCCAGATGGGCCCTCGTCACGGCGGCGAGCACCACGGTCGCGGCGACGCCCCTTACAGCCAGCTGGACCTCACCCGCGAGCAGCGCCAGCAGATCGGCAAGCTGATGGGCGAGCAAATGCATGATCGCAAGCAACTGGTCGAGAAGTACCTGGAAAAACTGCCAGCCGCCGACCAGAAAGCCCTGAAAGACGAGATGAAGGCCAAGCACGACAAAACCCAGAGCGATATTCGCGCCTTGCTCAAGCCTGATCAGCAAAAACGCTTCGACGAGATGCAAAAGAAACGCGCCGAGCGTCAAGCCGAGATGAAAGAGTTTAAGGACTGGAAAGCACAGCAAGCGCCAAAAGCGCAATAATCTGTCTGCCCACCAAGCCCAACGGCTCACGCCGTTGGGCTTTGGTCGTTTCAATCAATGACTTGTGAGGAATTACCGTGCGATCACTGTTTTGGCGCATTCTCGCCAGCTTCTGGCTGGCGATTGCCCTGGTCGCAGGGTTGTCGATCCTGCTGGGGCATATGCTCAATCAGGACGCATGGATTCTCAGCCGTCATCCCGGGATCGCCAATCTGGCGCAACAGTGGACCGAGCGTTACGAAACTCAGGGCGCCGATGCGGCGCAGGATTTCCTTGAACGGCGCAAGCGCCGTTATCACATCGACGTGCAAGTGCTCAACGAAAGTGGCGACCCGCTGGTACGTGGCACCTTCCCGCGTCGGGCAGCCGCCTGGGAAGCCCGCCAGAATCCGGGCACAGAACAGTTGCCATGGCGACGCCTGACCGTCGAATACACCAGCCCCAAAACCGCCGAAACCTACCTGCTGATCTATCGCATCCCCCACCCCGAGCTGGATGCCTGGCACCGCCAGAGCCTGATCTGGCCTCTGAGCGCACTGGGGATTGCGCTGGTGGTGCTGACGCTGTTCAGCCTGATGGTGACGCTCTCGATTACCCGCCCGCTCAAGCGTCTGCGCGTTGCCGTGCATGACCTTGGGCAAACCACTTACCAACAGAACAGCCTGGCGCAGTTGGCGTCGCGACGTGATGAATTTGGCGTGCTGGCCACCGACTTCAACCGCATGGGTGCCCGCCTGCAAAGCCTGATCGGCAGCCAGCGCCAACTGCTGCGTGATGTGTCCCACGAGCTGCGCTCGCCCCTGGCCCGACTCAAGATCGCTCTGGCCCTGGCTGAACGCGCCGGGCCTGAAGAACGTGAAAAACTGTGGCCACGCCTGACCCGCGAGTGCGATCGGCTGGAATCGTTGATCAGCGAGATTCTGACCCTGGCCCGGGTCGATGCCGATCAGGCCAGCGCCGAGCAGGTCGACCTCAATGCACTGCTCAACACCGTGCAAAAAGACGCCTCGATGCTGGCCCCCGAGCAGCCCGTACTGCTGCAAGCCGAACAGGGGTTGGGCCTCAACGGCTGGCCAACGATGATCGAGCGCGCCGTGGATAACCTGTTGCGCAACGCGCAGCGCTTCAACCCGCCTGGCCAGCCGATTGAACTGAGCGCGGAGCGCGAAGGCGAACACATCACCATCAAGGTTCGCGACCATGGCCCGGGGGTCGCTGAAGAGTACCTGGCGCAATTGGGTGAGCCGTTTTTCCGCGCACCGGGCCAGACAGCGGCCGGCCACGGGCTGGGATTGGCCATTGCGCGACGGGCGGCGGAACGCCATGGCGGGCGGCTGATGCTGGGCAATCACCCGGATGGCGGATTTGTTGCCACCCTGGAGTTACCGCTGAAACCGGACGGTAACCTGTAAAGGTTTCGCAGCAATTTGATCGCGTAGCAGCTGCCGTAGGAACGAGGCTGCGTCCGATTGCAAAGCAATCGTAAAATCAGAATCCGCGGTTTAACTGAATAATCGCGTGCGCTGATTTTGCGGTGGCTACGCCGCCGAACGCAGCCTTGTTCCTTCGGCAGCTGCTACGGATATTGGTACAGGGCTACTTAACCGACCACGCCTGCACAAACTCGGCGCTGTCCACCTTGGGCGCAACGCGCAACTCGTTCTGCGGCGTGCCCAAATACAGGAACGCCACCACTTCCTCGCCCTCACCCAGCCCCAAACCCTTGGCCACATGCGGTGCATACGACAACTCGCCGGTGCGCCATACCGCGCCAATGCCCTGGGCATAAGCTGCCAGCTCAATGGCATGGGCCGCACAGCCCGCGGTAATCAGCTGTTCAGCCTTCGGCACCTTGAAGTGATCCTGCAAACGGGCAATCACTACCACCACCAAAGGGGCGCGCAAAGGCATGGCGCGAGCCTTGTCCAGGGCGGCCTGGGTCACTTCGCCACCTTGGGCCAGCACGGCCTCGGCGAGGATTTCACCCAGTTGATTGCGCGCAGCGCCTTCAACCGTCAAAAACCGGTAAGGACGCAACTGACCGTGGTCCGGCGCACGCAAGGCGGCGGCGAAAAGTACTTCACGTTGCTCAGCCGTTGGCGCCGGATCGAGTAGGCGCGGGGCAGAAACACGGTTGAGCAAAGCGTCGAGAGCCTCCATTGGCCACCTCCTGAAGAAAATGTGCAGCTATTCTAACGGTATCTCCCGAAGGCTTGGCGGTTTACATAGCCCGGACCACAGGTAGAATGGCGCCCCTCTTTCATCCCCGAGCTGACTTCATGGCGTTGCCGACATTACGCATCATCGGTTTCATTATCGGCATCTTCCTGATTACGCTCGCGATCAGCATGGCCGTGCCCATGCTGACCCTGGTGATTTACGACCACCTGGGCGACTTGCCATCCTTTTTGTGGGCCAGCCTGATTACCTTCATTGCCGGCCTGGCGCTGGTCATACCGGGCCGCCCCGAGCAGGTGCATCTGCGCCCCCGGGACATGTATCTGCTGACTGTGTCCAGCTGGGTGGTGGTGTGCATCTTCGCCGCACTGCCGTTTTTGCTGACGCAGCACATCAGCTATACCGATTCTTTTTTTGAAAGCATGTCCGGCATTACCGCCACCGGCTCCACCGTGCTGAGCGGCCTGGACACCATGTCCCCCGGCATTCTGATGTGGCGCTCGATGCTGCACTGGCTGGGCGGCATCGGCTTTATCGGTATGGCGGTAGCCATCTTGCCCCTGCTGCGCATCGGTGGCATGCGCCTGTTCCAGACCGAGTCCTCTGACCGCTCCGAAAAGGTCATGCCGCGCTCGCACATAGTGGCCCGCCTGATTGTCGCCACTTACGTCGGCATCACCATTCTGGGCAGCCTGGCATTCTGGTGGGCGGGCATGAGCGTGTTTGATGCGATCAACCACGCCATGTCGGCCATTTCCACCGGTGGTTTTTCGACCTCCGACCAGTCACTGGCCAAGTGGTCGCAACCGGCGGTGCACTGGGTCGCCATTGCCGTGATGATCATGGGTAGCTTGCCGTTTACCTTGTATGTGGCCACCCTGCGCGGTCATCGCAAGGCCCTGATCAAGGATCAGCAGGTACAAGGCTTGCTCGGCTTGCTGGTCGTGACCTGGTTCGTGCTCAGCATCTGGTTGTGGTGGACTACCAACATGCCGTGGTGGGACGCCTTCCGCCATGTCGCGCTCAACGTGACCTCGGTAGTAACGACCACGGGCTTTGCTCTGGGTGACTACAGCCTGTGGGGCAATTTCTCGCTGATGCTGTTCTTCTACCTGGGCTTTATCGGCGGTTGCTCGGGCTCGACTGCAGGCGGGATCAAGATTTTCCGCTTTCAGGTCGCCTATATCCTGCTCAAGGCCAACCTTAATCAACTGATCCACCCTCGAGCGGTGATCAAGCAGAAGTACAACGGCCACCGCCTCGACGAAGAAATCGTACGCTCGATCCTGACCTTTTCGTTTTTCTTCGCCATCACCATCTGCGTGATCGCGCTGGCCCTGTCGCTGCTGGGACTGGACTGGATGACCGCCCTGACCGGCGCCGCCAGCACGGTGTCGGGCGTAGGGCCAGGGCTGGGCGAGATCATCGGGCCGTCCGGCAACTTCGCCAGCCTGCCAGATGCGGCCAAGTGGATTTTGTCATTGGGCATGTTGCTTGGGCGACTGGAGATCATTACCGTGTTTGTATTGTGCATTCCGGCATTTTGGCGGCACTGATCCACAGAAGAGACCTGTCATGGACCAAATCCTGTCACTGCGCCATTACCGCCACGACCTGATTGCCCATAGCCATGAACATGCGCAGGTGGTGATCAGCTTGTCGGGCAAGCTGGATTTCGAAGTCGAGGGCCGGCCCAGCCTGCTGCGCCAGCAACAGCTGATGGTCGTGCCTGCGGGCGCCCACCACACCTGCGGCAGCCCGCAAGGCAGCCACTGCCTGGTGCTGGACGTGCCTGGTGACAACTGGCTGGGCCAGTCCCTGGGTGGGCACGCCGATGCCAGCCGCCGATTGCTCGACAACCCCGCACAGCTGCCTCTCGACCCGAAACAGCATCAACTGGTCGACTGGCTCGCCACCAGCCCGATAAACGACCCGTTGATTGCTCGCCAGGGTGCGATTCTGCTGCTCGCCAGCCTGGCTAACCTTGCCGGTGAACGGGCGCAACCCAAACGCCTGCCCTACGCGGCCATGGATGCCTATATTGAGCAGAATACTGCCTACCCGTTACAGGTTGCGGATCTGGCTCAAATTGCAGGCTTGTCCTGCGCCCGCTTGCACAGCCGCTTTGCCAGCGAGTGCGGGCAAACGCCAATGGACTACATCCGCCAGCGACGCCTGCGCAGTGCCCTGACGCTGCTGCGCCAAAGCGCCCTGGCCATAGGCGAAATAGCCAGCCGCGTTGGCTACAACTCGCAAAGCGCGTTCGCCGCCGCCATGCTGCGCGAATTCGGCGCCTCGCCTTCGGTGCTGAGGCGCGAGTCTGGCGACAACTGACGCCAGTGTCGCGACAGACAGCTCCCTGCCCTGCCCCGTAGACTGCACGCCTTGCCTCTATTGAACCAAGGATTGCAATGACTCCGCGTACTGCCCTGGGCGCCCTGCATATCGGCGCTTTGATGTTTGGCCTGACTGGCGTGTTCGGCAAACTTGCCGCTGCATCGGCTTCGATCATCGTATTTGGCCGCGCCGCTTTCGCAGTGCTGGCATTGCTGTGCTTCACCGCGCTGGCCAAACGCAGCGCCTGGTACCGACTGACCCTGCGCGACGCCCGCAGTTTGCTGCTGAGCGGTGTGCTGCTGGCCGGGCACTGGATAAGCTTTTTTGTCTCGGTAAAAATCGCCGGGGTCGCGATTGCAACCCTGGGCTTTGCCAGTTTCCCGGCGTTCACGGTGATTCTGGAAGGACTGATTTTTCGCGAACGCATTCGTCCCAACGAAATAGTTCTGGTGGCGCTGGTCAGCATCGGGCTGATCCTGGTCACGCCAAGCTTTGACCTGGCCAGCCAGGCCACCGAAGGGCTGCTGTGGGCCGTCGCTTCCGGCTTGCTGTTTTCACTGCTGTCGCTGAACAACCGCGCCAACGCGGGGCGGATGCCCGCCGTGCAGGCCGCCATGTGGCAAAACGCGGTGGTCGCGTTGTGCCTGCTGCCCTTTGCCGGCCCGGGATTGAGCGAAGTCCGCCCGCTGGACTGGCTATGGATCGGTCTGCTCGGGGTGTTTTGCACCGGCGTGGCACACAGCCTGTTCGTCGCCAGCCTGGCAGTAATCAAGGCGCGCACTGCCGCCGTGGTCTTTGCCATGGAACCGGTCTATGGCATCACCCTGGCATGGTTGCTGTTCCACGAAACACCCTCGCTGCGCATGTTGCTGGGCGGTGTACTGATAATCGTCGCCATCGTGGTGTCGAGCCGCATGCGCAGCGGCCCCGCACCCGATAAGGCAGGGCTGGACGCCGCCGCTCACTGAGCCCGGTCGTTGTGCCCCAGGTCGCGCTGCGGGTCAATTTGGTCACGCACTCGCTGCTTGAGCACCTTGGCTTCGGGAAAGCCGCCGTCAGCCTTGCGTTCCCAGATCTGCACACCGTCGCAGGTGATGCGAAACACCCCACCGGTGCCAGGCTCCAGCACGACCCGGCCCAGGTCTTCGGCAAAGGTGCTGAGCAACTCTTGAGCCAGCCAGGCGGCACGCAGCAGCCACTGGCATTGGGTGCAGTAGGTAATGACAATTTCGGGTTTATTGATCGACATGATTTCAAAGGCTCTTGAAAGGAAGGCGCCGCTATAATAGCCGCCTTTCTCGCTTGCCCAGAGACTCATGATGCGCCGCCTGCTCTGTTGTTTGTTCCTGTGTCTTTGCCCTTTGGTGCTGTTTGCCGCCGAAGCCGCCAAACCCAAAGTCGGCCTTGTGCTGTCCGGCGGCGCGGCCCGTGGCCTGGCCCACGTTGGCGTATTAAAGGCCCTGGAAGAACAGGGCATTCATATCGATGCCATCGCGGGCACCAGCATGGGCGCAGTGATTGGCGGTCTGTATGCCTCCGGCTACAAAATCGATGAGCTGGAAAAACTCGCGCTGAGCATCGACTGGCAAGAGGCCCTGTCCGATGCGCCGGAGCGCGAAGACATACCTTTTCGGCGCAAGCAGGATGACCGCGACTTTCTGGTCAAGCAACAACTCAGTTTCCGCGACGATGGCAGCCTGGGCCTGCCATTGGGCGTGATTCAGGGCCAGAACCTGGCATTGCTGCTCGAAAGCCTGCTGGCCCACAGCAGTGATGTGCGCGACTTCGACAAACTGCCAATCCCGTTCCGCGCCGTGGCCACTGATATCGTCAATGGCGAAAAAGTGGTGTTTCGCAAAGGGCATCTGCCCCAGGTGATCCGCGCCAGCATGTCAATCCCGGCGGTATTCGCCCCGGTCGAGATCAACGGCCAGCTGTTGGTCGATGGCGGCATGGTCGACAATATCCCGGTGGATGTGGCCCGGGAGATGGGCGTGGACATGGTCATTGTGGTGGATATCGGCACCCCGTTGCGGGGCCGCAAACAACTCAACACCGTGTTCGACATCCTCAACCAGTCGATCACCCTGATGACCCGAAGCAATTCAGAAGTGCAGCTGGCATCATTGAAGCCTGACGATATTTTGATTCAGCCCGCCCTGGCCAGCTATGGCGCCACTGATTTTGGCCGCTCACTTGACATCATCAATGCAGGCTACAGGGCCACGCAGGTGCTTGAGAAACGCCTCGCCAGCCTGCGTCAACCTACGGACGTGCAACTGGCTGAAGCCCGCACCCCCGAAGAACGCACTCCGGTGATTACCGCGATCAAGATCGAAAACGACTCGAAAATCGGCGATTCGGTAATCCGCTACTATATTCGCCAGCCCATCGGCGAGCCCCTGGACCTGGGCCGCCTGCAACGTGACATGGGCACGTTGTACGGGCTCGATTACTTCGATCAGGTGCAATACCGCGTGGTGCACAAGGGCAAGGAGCGCACCCTGGTCATCAGCGCCAAAGGCAAGCGCAGCGGTACTGACTACCTGCGCCTGGGGCTGAACCTGTCGGACGACATGCGCGGCGACAGCGCGTTCAATATTGGTGCCAGCTACCGAGTCAACGGCATCAACCGGCTGGGTGCCGAATGGCTGACGCGGGTGCAGATTGGCGACAAGCAAGAGCTGTACAGCGAATTTTACCAGCCCCTGGATGCCGGCTCGCGCTACTTTGTCGCCCCCTATATCCGCGCCCAGTCACAAAACGTGGAAATCATCGACGAGAACGACCCTATTGCCGAGTACCGGCTGGAGCGCTATGGCTTTGGTCTTAACTTTGGTCGCCAAATCGGTAATAGCGGTGAAATTCGCCTGGGCATCGGTGAGGCATGGGGCAAGGCTGACGTACGCATCGGTGAGCGCGACATGCCAAGCCTCAACTTCAAAGAGGGATCCTATGATTTGAAGTACTCATTCGACTCACTGGATAACGTGTACTTCCCCCATTCAGGAGAAGACATCAGCCTGAGCCTGCGCCAGTTCGACCCGAGCCTTGGCTCGGATGAGCGCTATCGACAGTGGGAATTCAAACTGGACAAAGCCATGAGTTCAGGCCCCAACACCTGGATATTGGGCGGGCGTTACGGACGTACCCTGGACAAGACTGAAATTGTCACCTCGAGCTTCTTGCTCGGCGGGGCACGACAACTCTCGGGTTTCAGGGAAGATGCGATTTCGGCACAGAATATAAGCCTGATGCGCGCCGTTTATTATCGTCGCCTCACGCCCCGCTCGTATTTGCCGTTTGATTTTCCGTTGTATGCCGGCGCTTCTCTGGAGCGCGGACGTGCCTGGAACAACGACAACGAGTACAACAGCGGCTATATCAATGCGGCGAGCATTTTTATCGGCTTTGACACGCCGCTGGGGCCGCTGAACTTCAGTTACGGCTTCAACGATGATGACCAGAAAGCGCTGTATCTGAACCTGGGGCAGACGTTCTGACGGCTAGAAAACAGACTACTGTGGGAGCGAGCCTGCTCGCGATGCTGGCAGCGTGGTCTTTTAGACAGGCCGCAGTGATGCCATCGCGAGCAGGCTCGCTCCCACAACAGGGATGTGTGAGATCAGTTCTTTTCGAGGTTATCCAGAATCCGCTTGTGCACACGCAGGCAAATGCGCGCTTCTTCTTCATCAATACCCACGAACAGCTCCTGACGCAACGCCGTGGCAATGGCTTCGATCTGTTCGATCAGCGGGCGGGCAGAATCACTCAAGACGATTTTTTTCGCACGGCGGTCTTCAACCACCGCGTGACGCTGCACCAGCCCCTGCGCCTCGAGGCTGTCAAGCAGACGAGCCAGTGTCGGACCTTCAACGCCAACGCTCTGGGCCAGTTCGCGCTGCGTGGGCGCCTCGTCAAAACGGGCCAGATGCAAAAGCACCAGCCAGCGTGCCTGGGACAGGCCCAGGCCAGCGAGACGACGATCCAGCTCGGCACGCCAACCACGGGACATTTGGGCCAGTTGCATACCAAAACGGTGTTGATCGGTTAACGGCATAAAAAACTCAATGTTTAGACTGAAAATAGAGTGAAACTAATTATTAGTCAGCTAAGCATGCCGTTTGCTCATAGGCAAGGCCTATAAGTCAATCAATCGTTACATAATCCCCGTAATAGCTAGATTTCAAACTCCGATTGCAGGGCTGCACGCACGCAATACAGCACGCCCTCAGGTACCCGCCCCTTGAACTGCTCGGCGATGCTGGCCACGCTCGGCAGCTCGCCTTCACCATCGAGGAATGCATCCTGCACTTCCTCCATCAGCTCTTCAGGCAAGTCCAGTGCCTGCTCCAGCGACAGCTCCTGACGACCTATGGCTTCGGCCAGCATGGTGTAAACGTTCTTTTCCGAGCACTGCAATTGCCCGCTGATCTGCAGCGGAGTCATGCCGGCGCGGGCCAGGCTGATCAGTTCGTGGCGGATATCGGCCACCACCTTCGGTGTTTCGCCCTGCCCGCCCAGCACTTCGAGGAATGCCTCGCCATAACGCTCCAGCTTGCGTGCACCGACACCGCTGACCCTGGCCATCTCGGACATCGAGGTGGGCTGGCTGCGCAGCATTTCGAGCAGCGTGGAGTCGGGGAAGATGACATAGGGCGGTACGCCGTGCTCCTCGGCCAGTTTGCGCCGCAGGGCACGCAGGGCTTCCCACTGTTCGCGCTCTTCGCCACGCACCAGCTGGCTGGCCGGGCTGGCAGAGCTGCTCTTGACCGAGGTTTGCGGCTTGAGCTCGCGACGCAGCTCCAGGGTCACTTCGCCACGCAGCAACGGCCGGCAGCTGTCGCTCAGGCGCAGGCCGCCGTAGCCTTCAATATCGATGTCAGCCAGACCACGGGCCACCAATTGGCGGAACAGCGTGCGCCACTCGCCTTCGGCGCGGGCTTTGCCCACACCAAAAACAGACAGATGTTGATGGCCAAAGCTGCGGACTTTTTCGTTCTCGCGGCCCAGTAACACGTCGATCAGATGCCCGGTGCCATAACGTTGGCCCGTGCGATAAATCGCTGACAGCGCCTGGCGTGCCGGTTCGGTGGCATCCCAGGTCTGCACGCCGTCCACGCAGTTGTCGCAATGCCCGCAAGGTTGTGGCATTTCTTCATCAAAATAAGCGAGCAGGGTCTGACGGCGGCAGCGGGTTTCTTCACACAGCGACAGCATGGCGTCGAGTTTGTGGTGCTCCAGACGCTTGTGTCGCTCGTCGCCTTCGGAGTTTTGCAGCATCTGCTTGAGCATCACCACGTCTTGCAGGCCGTAGGCCATCCAGGCATCCGCCGGCAGACCATCACGGCCTGCGCGGCCGGTTTCCTGGTAATACGCCTCTAGCGACTTGGGCAAGTCCAGATGCGCAACGAAACGCACGTTGGACTTGTCGATGCCCATACCGAACGCAATGGTGGCTACCATGATCAGCCCTTCCTCGTTGAGGAAGCGCTTCTGGTTGGCAGCCCGGGTGTCGCTGGGCAAGCCGGCGTGATACGGCAAGGCCGGGAACCCCTGATCGCAGAGGAACTGCGCGACTTCATCGACTTTTTTACGGGACAGGCAGTAGACGATGCCCGCATCGCTGCGACGCTCCGACAAGAACGCCAGCAACTGCTTGCGCGGCTGCTCTTTGGGCACGATGCGATAGAAAATATTGGGACGGTCGAAGCTCGACAAAAAGCGTTCGGCATTCTGCAAATGCAGGCGAGTGACGATCTCTTCGCGGGTGCGCTTGTCGGCCGTGGCCGTCAGGGCAATTCGCGGCACATTGGGAAACACTTCAGCCAGTTGGCCCAGCTGCAGGTATTCAGGGCGGAAGTCGTGGCCCCATTGCGATACGCAGTGAGCTTCGTCGATGGCAAACAAGGCGATGTCCAGGCTCTGCAAAAACGCCATCATGCGCGGCTGCACCAGACGCTCCGGCGCAAGATAGAGCATCTTGACTTCGCCGCGCTTGATACGGTTGGCCAGCTCGCGCTGCTGCTCGGCACTCAGGGTCGAATTCAAGGACGCCGCGGCCACCCCGAGTTCTTCAAGGGTCGCGACCTGGTCGTCCATCAAGGCAATCAGCGGCGATACCACCACGGCCAGGCCATCGCGCAGCAAGGCCGGCACCTGGAAGCACAGGGACTTGCCGCCGCCGGTGGGCATCAGCACCAGGGCGTCGCCACCATTGGCCACGCGCTCAATAATGTCACCCTGGCGGCCACGGAAACTGTCGTAGCCGAAGATGTCTTTGAGTACGCGTTGAGCCTGTTCGAGCATAGAAACTCCAGAAATCGCCGAAACACCCCTGCGCCAGCACGATCCGCTACGCCCGCAAGCCTCTAAAAGGCTCGGACCCAGGCCACCGGTACGCGACATTTAACGCAGGGCATCACAAAACGCGGCAGTATACCCGAGCACTCCCCCGCTGCGGGGGGTGTAATTGCAACACCGATAACCGGGAACTGATGGCAAATGTGCCCTGCGACTGGCTTGGAAGCTCAAGAAAGCCTAGAATTCACTATCGTTTATTTACTAGGTAACACTTAATGTCCTTCGCTGAGCAACTAACCCGCCTGCAAGCCTTCCTCGACGCCGACGAGCTGCATGACGAGGCGCTGGACTACGTGGCCACCCACGGCTATCTGACTGCCCTATCCATCTGTTCCGAGGAAGTGCCAGAGCGCGAATGGATCGACGCGATCTTCTCCGAAGCCCCGCACTACAAGGACGACGCCCAGCGCGCCGAAATCGAAGGCACGCTGATCCAGCTCAAGGCACATATCGCTCGCCAGTTGGCATCCGATGAAGAGTTCGAATTGCCATGCGACCTGGATCTGGGCGACGAGCCGGATGATTCCGACCTGCGCGGCTGGTGTGTAGGCTTTATGGAAGGCGTATTCATGCGCGAAGCCGCCTGGTTCGAAACCGCCGAAGAAGAAGTCAGCGAAATGCTGCTGCCAATCATGGTGGGCTCGGGCCTGTTCGATGATCAGCCAGAATTCGAAGACATCGCCAAAGATGCCAACCTGATGGACGACATGATCGTTCAGATTCCGGAAGCGCTGACGGCCCTGTACCTGCTGTGCCAGGCGCCAGACGAAAAGCCGGCGATCCTCAAACCGCGCCACCACTGATCCTTTAGTGGTTCAGCCCCCACTCGGCAACCGCCCGCGGTTGCTGCGCTACGCTTTGTTTGCCATTGGCTGGCTGAGCGTAGCCCTGGGGGTGATCGGCATATTTCTGCCGGTACTGCCTACAACCCCCTTTCTGCTATTGGCTGCCGCATGCTTTGCGCGCAGTTCGCCGCGTTTTTATCAATGGCTGGTCGAGCACCCACGGCTCGGGCCATGGATCCGCGACTACCTGGACGGTAATGGCATCCCGCTCAAGGGCAAGGTCTACGCCATTGGCCTGATGTGGCTGAGCATTGGCCTGTCCTGCTACCTGGTACCCTTGCCATGGGCCCGGGGCTTTATGCTGACCAGTGCCGTGCTGGTGAGCATCTACATCCTGCGACAAAAAACCCTCGAAAAACCCTGAAACCCTGTGGGAGCGGGCTTGCTCGCGATCGCCCCAACTCGGTTTCCCTGACATACCCCGCAACCTGCATCGCGAGCAAGCCCGCGCCCACAGATTACGACTTGTGCCCGTGATTTTTCAGATAGGTATCGGCGCCCATCGCTTCGATCTGGCCTTCAATCAGCGCCTCGAACGGGCGCAGCAACGGCGTGAACGAGGTGGCCGGCTCCAGAATTTCCAGCGCCTGCACAATCGCTTCCAAAGTAGACAGGGCACCCGGCCCCGGCGCCTTGCGCAACCGGTAACGTGACACAGCGCCCTCGGGCAACGTCACCCGCGGCAATTGCGCCAGCAGCGGATTAAGGTGCAGCAACTTGCGCGCCTTGCGCCAGGTGCCATCGGGTACCACCAACAGCAACGGCAGGTCTTGCTCGCCGACAACATCGGCCACGATCAGTTGCGCATCGTCACCGGGGAACAATAACCGCGCCCGATACCCCGGCGGGTTGAGCAAGGTTGCCAAATCTTCGAACACCTCGCCAACCACCAATTGTGCGTTGGTCAGCCCCAAGGCTGCCAGTCGGGCGGTGTTCAGTGCGTGATTGACCTCACTGGGGTGCTGCAACAGCAACACGCGGGTACGGCTTGCCAGTTGTGGAATAAGTTCGCACAGGCAGTGGGACTGCGGGCGCATACAGCGCGGGCATTGGGCTCGGGACATAGAGTAAACGGGCTCGTTCAAGGTTTATGAAGCTGGGCTTTGAGCAGGTCGCGAAACGTCTGGATCAAGGGTTCGCGGCTGCGACCACGGCGCACGATCATCGAGAACGGTGCCTGATAGCCAAAGGTCGCGGGGAGCAGCACGCGCAGGTCACCCTTCTCCACCCAGGGCTCGGCATAGTGTTCGGGCAGGTAACCGATGTAGGCGCCCGAGAGCACCAGAATCAGCTGTGCCTCCATGCTGTCCACCGTCGCCGCGCTGTGCTTGAAGCCGTGGCGCGCCAGTTCAGCCTGGCTCCAGTAGCCGCGCCCGACCATCCGCTGCTGGGTAATCACCGGCCCGGGGATACGCCGCTCACTGAACAGAGGGTGTCGCGTGCTGCAGTACAGCCAGTGCTGCTCGCGGTACAACGGCTGGTAGACCAGCCCGCTCATGCGCGTGGAAAACGCTCCGATGGCCAGGTCCAGGCGATTGTCCTGAACCCCGAGCTGCAATTCATACGGGCTCATCACCGATAAATGCAGGTGCACCGCTGGATGCTCCTGGCTGTAGGCACCAATGGCCTCGGCAAAGGGCAAGGCCTTGTCGTTGACCGTCGAGTCGATCACACCCAGGTTCAGGGTACCGCGCAACTCACCCTTGAGCGCTGCCGCGTATTGCTCGAAACCTTCCAGTTCGCCCAGCAGGCGCAGGGTTTCCTGATGGAACAACTCGCCCTTGCTGGTCAGGCTGAACCCGCCACGACCGCGATGGCACAGCACCAGCCCCAGATTGGTTTCAAGCTGGCTCATATAAGTGCTGATGGCAGACGTCGAGAGGTTGAGCGCCTGCTGGGCATTGGCGAACCCCTGGTGCCTGACCACGCTGGCAAAAATTCGCAATAGTTTCAGATCGGGTAAAGCGTTGGCCATCAGTAACTCACTTTCCACCGTGGGAGCGGGCTTGCCCGCGATACAGGCGCCCGGGTTTCAGCCTGCTCTGTGGTGATGCATTCGCGAGCAAGCCCGCCCCCACAGGCAATGATGAATGATCAAAGTCTACCGCTATCAGTTTAGAAAAACCTGAACTAAGTATTTGTTCGCAGCGATTCTTCCCGCCTCGTACCTTTCGCAGAATCGAGCGCCATAACTCCTACAAAACGACGAGGCCTTACCCGTGGACAAAATTCTTCATCAACCACTGGGCGGTAATGAAATGCCGCGCTTCGCCGGCATCGCCACCATGATGCGCCTGCCCCACCTGCAATCGGCCGCCGGCCTTGATGCCGCTTTTGTCGGTGTGCCCCTGGATATCGGCACTTCGCTGCGCGCCGGCACCCGCTTCGGCCCCCGCGAAATCCGCGCCGAATCGGTAATGATCCGCCCGTACAACATGGCCACCGGCGCCGCCCCCTTTGATTCATTGTCGGTTGCCGATATCGGCGATGTGGCGATCAACACCTTCAACCTGCTGGACGCCGTGCGCATCATCGAAGAGGCCTACGACGAAATCCTTGAACACGATGTCATCCCCATGACCCTGGGCGGTGATCACACCATCACCCTGCCCATCCTGCGGGCCATCCATAAAAAGCACGGCAAGGTTGGCCTGGTGCATATCGATGCCCATGCCGATGTAAACGATCACATGTTTGGCGAGAAAATCGCCCACGGCACCACCTTCCGCCGCGCCGTGGAAGAAGGTCTGCTGGACTGTGACCGCGTGGTGCAGATCGGCCTGCGTGCCCAGGGCTATACCGCTGAGGACTTCAACTGGAGCCGCAAACAAGGGTTCCGCGTGGTGCAGGCCGAAGAGTGCTGGCATAAATCCCTGACGCCATTGATGGCCGAAGTGCGCGAGAAAGTCGGTAACGGCCCGGTGTACCTGAGCTTTGATATCGACGGCATCGACCCGGCCTGGGCGCCGGGCACCGGCACCCCGGAAATCGGCGGCCTGACCACCATCCAGGCAATGGAGGTGATCCGCGGTTGCCAGGGCCTCGACCTGGTCGGCTGCGATCTGGTAGAAGTCTCGCCGCCGTACGACACCACCGGCAACACTTCATTACTGGGCGCCAACCTGCTCTACGAAATGCTCTGCGTGCTGCCCGGGGTAGTACATCGATAAGGACATCTCTGCGGTGCCAGCAAGCCTTGCGCTTATGGCACCAAGCCACCGTGCTTTAGCTGCATCCATAAAAAAAATAATCGGAGATTCGCCATCATGGCTCTAGATCTACTGGTCGTCCTTATCTACGCAGCGGCAATGCTGGTGCTCGGTTACTACGGCATGCGCAAGGCCAAAACCCACGAAGACTATCTGGTTGCCGGACGAAATCTGGGACCCACGCTGTATATGGGCACGATGGCCGCCACCGTTTTGGGCGGTGCCTCTACCGTCGGCACCGTGCGCCTGGGCTATGTTCACGGGATTTCCGGCTTCTGGCTATGTGCCGCTCTGGGTTGCGGGATCATCGCGCTGAACCTGTTTTTGGCCAAGCCGCTGCTCAAACTGAAAATTTTTACCGTCACCCAGGTGCTGGAAAAACGCTACAACCCGATGGCCCGCCAGGCCAGTGCGGTGATCATGCTGGCCTACGCACTGATGATCGGCGTGACCTCAATCCTGGCCATCGGCACCGTTCTGGAAGTGCTGTTCGGCCTGCCTTTCTGGATCTCGGTATTGATCGGTGGTGGCGTGGTGGTGATCTACTCCACCGTGGGCGGCATGTGGTCGCTGACCCTGACCGACATCGTCCAGTTCGTGATCAAGACGGTCGGCCTGATGTTCGTACTGCTGCCCATCTGCCTGTACCGCGTCGGCGGCTGGGACGAACTGGTGAGCAAGTTGCCAGCCTCGAACTTCAGCTTCACCAGCATCGGCTGGGACACGATCATCACCTACTTCATGATTTATTTTTTCGGCATCCTGATCGGCCAGGACATCTGGCAACGGGTGTTCACCGCCAAAACTGCCAAAGTGGCCAAGTATGCTGGCACATTCGCCGGGTTCTACTGCATCCTCTATGGCCTGACCTGTGCACTGATCGGTATGGCCGCACACGTGCTGATTCCCGACCTGGATAACGTCAACAACGCCTTTGCCGCCATCGTCAAAGTGTCGCTGCCAGACGGTATTCGCGGGTTGGTGATTGCAGCAGCACTGGCGGCCATGATGTCCACCGCCAGCGCCGGTTTGCTGGCAGCCTCCACCGTACTGACCGAAGACCTGTTGCCAAGGCTGCGCGGCGGCAAGCAGTCGAGCCTGCGGATCAACCGCCTGTTTACCCTGCTGACGGGCATTGCCGTACTGGGTATCGCGCTGGTGGTGTCTGATGTGATCAGCGCCCTGACCCTGGCCTACAACCTGCTGGTGGGCGGCATGCTGGTGCCATTGATCGGCGCGATTTTCTGGAAACGCGCCACTACAGCGGGCGCCATCTCCAGCATGAGCCTGGGTTTTATCACCGCATTGATCTTCATGATCAAGGACGGCCTGGACGCCAACACCCCGATCTACTACAGCCTGGCCGTGGCACTGGCAAGCTTTGTGCTGGTCAGCCTGATAGATCGGCGCCCTGTGGCGGTGGCCAGCGTCGCCTGAGAAGGTCTTCTTGAGCGGGTCCGACGCTCCTGTTCGTACCCGTTTTTCTGCCGATCTCATTTCATACAACCGCAAACACCAATACCCCGCCCACGCAGCGCCTTGTCGCTGCCAGCCCATTAGTCAGTCCAACTACGCTTGAAAAGCGGCTACAGGGGATGTAGCCGCTCAACTTCAAACTACCTGTGATTGATTAAATGGACTTAACACCATGACCCACTTCAAGACGTACCTGGCTATTGCCGTGGTGGCCACCACCACGATGCTCACCGGCATGAATGCTCAAGCCGATGTCACCACACTGACATTCGAGATCATCAACAACACCTCCGGGCCGCTCAAACTCAATCGTTCAAACTGGAACCTGTCGCTGGTCGAACCTGGCTACTTTGATGTCGATCCGTTAAGCGAGCATTCGATTGCAGTCAGCTATAAAACCAGCTTCGGCTACCCGCGCAAAACCCCTGCGATACTTCGCGAAGTCTTTTCATACGCCAATGGCAATCGGGAATGCACCTTTAACACAGCACTGCGGGTTACCCAGTCATTTGGCGTATTCAAACCCACACTGAGCTCTACACGATCTGCCAGTGCAACCTCGACGGGTATGGATGATGCGAAATGTGAAGCGCGAATAACGGAGAAAACAGACCAGGCGCCGCTAAACTACAGCGTGCGTTTTACCATGGGCTGACAAGCCCTGATGGATGGGGGCAGTTCACACTGCCCTTGTGTTGCCTGCAGCCCTTCACCCCTCTCGCCGGCAATCACCGGGAGCCGTGAACGGCACGCGACGCAAACGCAACTTTAGCGGCGACGTTGCGGACGACGACGCGGATCCTCGACAGGGATAGGCACAGGTTGCATTGGCGGCTCGATCAGGCCGAGGGCCACGCCCAGGTCATGGAGCCAGGTTTGCAGTTTGTCTTTCATATATCCCCCTTGGGGTCACTCGAGCGACGGGAATTCAGTGGTCGCTTCGTACAGATAATAGTCCTAAGTACTACAAGATGCTTGCTTAAGGTCAATGAACTTTAGGCTAAGTCGCCCCATACATCGGATTCAGGCCAGCACTTGAAGTTGCAGCGATTAATCATGAACTGGCAGCGAACGGGCCTGTTGCAGCTGTATCCAGGCATTCAGGTTTGCCCCCGTCATGCCTTTTCGCCACATCAGCCAGGTCGTGGCGCATGCAAAAGGTTGTTTCAAAGGGTGTACACGGACATTTTCACGCCCCGGCAAGCTGGCCAGCATCGAAGCCGGCATCAATGCGACCCCCGACCCCGCCGCCACGCACGCCAGCATGCCTTGATAGGATTCAATCTCCATTACCCGGCCCATGGCTGCGCGATCACTGGCGTACCAGGCTTCAAGCCGGGCCCGATAAGAACAGCCCTGGCGAAAAGTAAACACTTCACGCCCCTGCACATCCTTGGCGTGGGTGATCTGCGGATGATCCAGATCACTGATCAGTACCAGGCGCTCGTCACAAAACTCCACCCCGTCCAGGCCTGCCAATTCCAGCGGGCCATCCACCAGGGCAGCATCCAGGCGCCCGCCCAGCAGCCCTTCGAGCAACTCGCCGCTGGGTGCCGATTGCACATGCAGATTCACCGCCGGGTAGGTGCGATGGTAGTGCGCCAGCAGGTTCGGCAAATGGATTGCCGCAGTGCTGTACATGGTGCCCAGGGTGAACTTGCCCGAAGGCACGCCACCCTGCACGGCGCTCAGCGCTTCATCGTGCAGGGCAAACAAACGTGCGGTGTAGTCCAGCAGCACCTGCCCTGCCGGAGATAACTGCAAGCGCTGACGCTCACGCATAAACAGTTCGACACCCATCTGCTCTTCCAGTTGCTTGAGCCGGGTCGACAGGTTGGAAGGCACTCGGTGCAGACGCTCAGCCGCACGGGTGATCGACCCTTCTTCAGCCACGGCCTGAAAAATACGTAATTGGCTGAACTCCACACGATTCTCCAAAACAGAATAAGTAGATCACTATTATTCATTTTTAGAGAAAGTCAAATACCACTAGCCTGACGGTCATTGTTCACTATCGGGAAATCCCAGCATGTCGCCCCTGATTCGCCTGCTCGCCAGCCTTGTTGCACTCATGATGGCCATGGGCATTGGCCGTTTTTCCCTGACGCCGCAACTGCCGCACCTGATCAGCGAAGGCCAGATCGACCTGACCGGCGCAGGGCTGATTGCCGCCGCCAACTACCTGGGTTACCTGCTCGGCGCCCTGGATGCCATGCGCGCCAGGCGCCCCGACCAGGTGCGTAACCGATTGCATACAGGCCTGTGGCTGTGCGTTGGGCTGACGCTGGCGTCGTACTGGGCCCAGGGGTTTTGGGCGCATCTGTTATTACGATTCGGCTCCGGGATCGCCAGTGCCTGGGTGATGGTGATGATCACCGCACTGAGTCAGCACATCGCCATCACCGCCAACCGACCGCGTCTGGGCGCTCTGGTTTTTGCCGGGCCCGGTCTCGGGGTGATGCTGACCGGACTGCTGGCCCTGGCCGCCAATTTAACCGGGCAAGACTCGGCCACGCTCTGGATGATTTATGCCCTGGCGGCACTGCTGATGTTGCTGGTGATTTTGCCCGCGCTACCGCAACCCGCTGCACTTGCCGCCCGGCCTCAAACGATGCAGCCCGATAACCGGCAACCCGGGATCGCCCGTCTGGGAGCAATTTATGGGCTCTATGGCCTGGGCTATATCATCCCGGCGACATTTTTATCCCAGATGGCCAATGCCCGGTTTCATGGCCAGTGGCAAGCCGATCTGTTCTGGCCAGCATTCGGGCTATGTGCTGCCATTGGCGTGGCACTGATCAGCTTTCGTCGGCCGCGCCCTGCTACCACGCGCTTCTGGCTGATGGGCGGGTTATGGATTCAAGCCCTTGGTGTGCTGGCGTGCCTGCTTCCGAGCAGCGCGGGGCTGGCACTTGGTGTAATCCTCTGCGGCACGCCGTTTCTGGCCTGCATGCCGCTGGTGATGCAGTGCTCACGGGATCTGGCGCCCAATGCCACAGCGCGCAATGCGGCCATGCTGACCGCCTGTTTCGCCGTGGGCCAACTGTGCGGGCCATTGCTGGCTGCATTGAGCAGCCATTTCAGCGGCGGCTTGCAACCGGCACTGATCATCGCGGCCAGCGGGCTGCTGCTAGCGGGCACTCTGGCCTGGCAGTCGGTCAGCCCCCCAGCAGAGCACGCACTTTGCGACGCACCCACTGCTCGGCGCTGACAAACGTAATACCGCACAGCACCAGCACTGCGCCCACCACAAAGTTGACGCTCAGAGGCTCATGCAGCACCAGCACACCGAATGTCACTCCGAACAGCGGGGTCATGAAGGAGAACACCGCCAAGTTGGAAGCCATATAACGCTTGAGTAACCAGAACCACACCAGATAACTGAAGAACGACACGACCAGCCCTTGAAACAGCACACTGGCCACCGCCACGGTGGTCAGGCTGACGTGGCTGATCTGGCCGCTGAAAGCGGCAATCACCAGCAGGCCGAAAAAACCGACAATCAACTGATAGAACAGGGTCAGGGTCACAGGTGCCTCCGACAACCGCGAGCCGCGCACCACCACCGTGGTCGCGCCCCAGGCCATGCCCGCCAGAATGGCGTAGGCATCGCCCAGCAGCACGTTGCGGTCCATGTCAGCAAACGACATACCGCCCGCGAATGAGAAGGCAATCCCGGCAAACGCAAGCAATATCCCCAACCATTGCAAAGGCCGCAAGCGCTCGCTGGGCAACAGCCAGTTAATCCCGAGTGCGGTGAAAATGGGCGCGGTATAGAGAAATACCGACATATGCGCGGCACTGGTCAGTTGCAGGCCTTCGGAAATAAAGAAGAACTCCAGGCCGAACAGGCTGCCTGCCAGCAAACCGCCACGCCAGGTGGCAGGCACTTGGCTCCAGCCACCCTTCCAGCAGATCAGCAGCCCAACCAGCAGTGCTGAAATACCGGAGCGCATGGCGGCCTGCATCACGGGTGCGATATCGGGTGCCGCCAGCTTGATGATGACCTGTTGCACACCCCAGATCAGGCACAATCCCAGCATCACTTGCAGTGCGAAAGCATCCGTTGCTCGCCGCGAAACACTCATAGTTCACCCGAAAAAAGCCACACCTAAAAAGGTCGAAAACAATCAGGACGCCAGCTTGCGTGCCGCCCAATAACCCGACAGGGCTGCAAGACAGGTCAGTAACCCGCCCCAGGCCATGTCCATCAATGCCAACTGGGGCGACCAGCCTTGCAGCGTGGCCCAGTTAGTCATGTCATAGGTGCCATAAGCCACCAGCCCGAAAAACGCACCTGCCAGAGCAGCCCTGCGCGCACTGGCCCGGGCAAGGGCCGGCAATACCACAAAGAACACCACGCCCAGCACATACAGCAGGTAAAACACGATGGCCGGGCCCCACTTGGGTTGAGCCAGCATCAACGAACCCAACAGCTCTTTATAGGTAGAGCTCATAAGCAGGCCCAGCCACAGGCCGTCAAGCACCAGAAAAGCCAGTAACGCACCGATATACGCCCACACTGCCTTGCTCATGTCGCCAGCCCCTCGTGTTGGATCAGATCAGTTCGATACGGTCCGGGTGGATCGCAATCTTGCCTTCCTTGTAGAGCGCACCAATGGCTTTCTTGAAGTTGCCCTTGCTGACGCCAAAATGAGTACTGATGACTTCAGGGGCACTTTTGTCGCTCACGGCGAGCACACCGTTGTTGTCGCGCAACTTGCTGAGGATCTTCGAATTCAGGCTGCTGGCTGCTTCCTGGCCAACCGGTTGCAGGCTCAGGCTGATCTTGCCGTCCGCACGGACTTCCTTGATGTAGCCCTTTTCCTGCTTGCCCGCACGCATGAACTTGAAGATTTCATTCTTGTGGATCAAACCCCAGTGCTTGTTGTTGATCACGGCTTTAAAGCCCATGTCCGTGGCCTCGGCCACCAACAGATCAACTTCCTGGCCGACCTGATAATTGGCCGGGGTTTTGTCCAGGTAGCGGTCCAGACGGGCAGTCGCGGTGATACGACGCGTGTGCTTGTCGAGGTAGACGTGCACCACGACATATTCGCCGGCGGTCATCTGGCGCTTTTCTTCGGAATACGGCAACAGCAAATCTTTTGGTAAACCCCAATCGAGGAATACGCCGATGCTGTTAACTTCAACCACTTTCAAGCTGGCAAATTCACCGACTTGAACTTTTGGTTTTTCAGTGGTGGCAATTAACTTGTCAGCGCTGTCCAAATAAACAAAGACGTTGAGCCAGTCTTCATCTTCGCTGGGAATATCTTTTGGAATATAACGATTGGGCAACAGGATTTCGCCGTCAGCCCCACCATCCAGATACAAACCGAAGTTTGTATGTTTAACCACTTGCAAACTGTTGTAGCGACCGATTAAAGCCATGTCCAATACCCTCATTACGTAGGCGGCATTCTACCCGAGTTTAGGGGGGCAAATTGGAGTGCCGCAGCCCGCCATCCAAAAAATCTGCGAAAGGTTTGATTTATCAGGTTTTTCCAACGCGCCTTGGACGCCACTCGTCAGCCTGGCGGATGCTCAAAGGCCATCTGCGCACGGCCGGACACGTATACAAAACCTCCCACGTTATGAATTAAAACAGCGAGTTAGCCGACAATTATGCAGTCGTTCATGCTGACTCATACTGCACCGATATTATTTTACGAAGATATTTAACAAGCAATTGTCAAGTATTTCAGGTACTATCGCTGGCCAAGTTATTTTCTACAGGTCAATAGCCGCCATGCGTGTAAAAGCATCCGCCAGCAAAGCAAAGCCAGCTCCCGCTGTTGAAACCAGTGATTCCATCAATGCTCAAATCGAAGCATTCCTGAAATCCGGCGGCGAGATTCAGCAAATCAGCAAAGGCGTCAGCGGCCAAACTTTCGGCCCGTCCAAGCAAATCACGCTCGGCAAGAAGTAATACCCCCTCGCTTCATCTGGTCCTTATGCGCTTTGCCCTTCAAGGCGCTAGGACTCTCGATTTATCCCCTTTGTTCCTGTCTCTTATACACATCTGGGTTGGGGGGTTGTGGTTTTAAAAAAAAAAGGGGGGGGGGGGGGGGGGGGGGGGGGGGGGGGGGGGGGGGG
>NZ_JASJWL010000051.1:0-33140 GCF_035019225.1 Pseudomonas sp. CCC4.1
GCCTGGGCCTGATCAACGCGCACTTCTGGCTGGCCACCATCGGCACCGTGCTCTACATCGCCTCGATGTGGGTCAACGGCATTGCCCAGGGCCTGATGTGGCGCGCAGTCAACGAAGACGGCACGCTGACTTACTCCTTCGTCGAAACCCTGGTGGCCAGCCACCCGGGCTATGTCGTGCGACTGGTCGGTGGTGCAATCTTCTTCAGCGGCATGTTGCTGATGGCTTACAACACTTGGCGCACCGTGCGTAACGCCGAGCCCGCTGAAGTCGTAGCCGCCGCGCAGATGGCCTGAGGAGTTGGCAATGAAACACGAAGTCGTTGAAAAAAATATCGGCCTGATGCTGTTGCTGATGATCCTGTGCGTAAGCGTGGGCGGCCTGACGCAAATCGTCCCGCTGTTCTTTGAAGACGTGACCAACACCCCGGTGGAGGGCATGAAGCCTTACACCGCACTGCAACTGGAAGGTCGCGACATCTACATCCGTGAAGGCTGCGTGCAGTGCCACTCGCAGATGATCCGTCCGTTCCGTGCCGAGACCGAGCGTTATGGTCACTACTCGGTAGCCGGTGAGAGCGTGTGGGATCACCCCTTCCTGTGGGGTTCCAAGCGCACCGGGCCGGACCTGGCCCGCGTCGGTGGCCGCTACTCGGATGACTGGCACCGCGCGCACTTGTACAACCCGCGCAACGTCGTGCCCGAATCAAAAATGCCAGCTTACCCATGGCTGGTGGCCTCGCCGGTAGACAGCAGCCATACCGAGAAAAAACTCGAAGTGATGCGCACCCTGGGCGTGCCTTACACCGACGAAGACATCGCCAACGCCAAGCAGTCCGTGCAGGGCAAGACCGAGATGGACGCTCTGGTCGCCTACCTGCAAGTGCTGGGCACTGCCATCAAGAGCAAGAGGTGAGCCATGGTCTTGGAGATGAGTAGTGGAATGATTCGCGGCCTGGGTACCGTGGTGGTGGCCGTGGCGTTTATAGGCCTGGCGCTGTGGGTGTTCAGCCCGCGACGCAAATCGGAGTTTGAAGACGCGACCTTACTGCCATTCAAGGACGATCCAGAGGCGATTCAACACGTCGAGAAAGAACAAGCGTCTAGGAGTAAAAAAGCATGACCACCTTCTGGAGTCTGTACATATGCGTGCTGACTATCGGCACGCTGATCGGCCTGACCTGGCTGCTGGTCAGCACGCGCAAGGGCGAGACCAAAAGCGATACGGTCGAAACCATGGGCCACAGCTTTGACGGCATCGAGGAGTACGACAACCCGCTGCCACAATGGTGGTTCATGTTGTTCGTCGGCACGCTGGTATTTGCCGTGGGCTACCTGATCCTGTACCCGGGCCTGGGCAACTGGAAAGGCCTGCTGCCCGGCTATGAGAATGGCTGGACCGGTGTACATGAGTGGGAAAAGGAAATGGACAAGGCGGACGCCAAATTTGGGCCCATCTACGCCAAATATGCCTCCATGCCCGTTGAACAAGTCGCTCAGGATCCGGCAGCACTGAAAATGGGCGGGCGCCTGTTTGCTTCCAACTGCTCGGTGTGCCACGGCTCGGATGCCAAGGGCGCTTTCGGCTTCCCTAACCTGGCCGACAACACCTGGCGCTGGGGCGGCGACGCCGACACGATCAAGGCCACCATCATGGGCGGTCGCATCGCGGCAATGCCGGCCTGGGGTGAAGTACTGGGTGAAAACGGAGTCAAAAACGTCGCCGCCTATGTACGCCACGACCTGGCGGGCCTGCCCCTCCCTGAAGGCGCCACTGTCGATCTGACGGCTGGCAAGCAAGCCTACGAAACCACTTGCGTGGCCTGCCACGGGGCAAACGGTAAAGGCATGCCGCTGATGGGCGCGCCAGACCTGACCCAACCTGCCGGTTTTATCTACGGCACCAGCCTGGCGCAATTGCAACAAACCATTCGCCACGGCCGTCAGGGCCACATGCCTGCGCAAAACGATTTGTTGGGCAACGACAAGGTACAGCTGCTGGCGGCCTACGTGTTCAGCTTGTCACACGGTAATCAAGAGGAAAAAACAGCCGAATAATTACCGGACATTTCCTGCCGCATCATTTTGGTGCGGCAGTTCCCGCCTCAAAGCGCGACCAAGTGTCGCACCTCTTTCAGCCCCGCCATTGCTCTCCCGCCATTCAGGACTAAGCTCAACGCTTGTGTGAGCCGGATCTGTGCAGCGCCACGTCAAGTGAAACTAACCGGTAAGTTGAAGGGCAGCGTTACGGGCCACAATGGTGGGTTTGCACCGGCTATCGTGCATTACGATGTTTGCCGCGCCTTGCCCCCACCTCAACCCGCCCGCCTCGACCCCTCCACTTTTGCCCTGCATGCGGCGTTTTTGGCGAGGTCACTTTGACCTTACTCCGCGCATGGAAAGGCCGCAGAACAAGCCTTGGAAAGCATTGACCGGGGTCATGGTTCGTTGCAATAGCCCTACGCTTTATACATACTTGCGACCGATTTTTATCCTAATAAAATACCTAAACCGTGGAACCTTAGAATGAGCACAGCAATCAGCCCGACTGCTTATAACTATAAGGTAGTCCGCCAGTTCGCCATCATGACGGTGGTCTGGGGGATCCTTGGCATGGGGCTCGGGGTTTTCATCGCGTCACAGCTTGTGTGGCCTGAATTGAACCTTGGCCTCGAGTGGACGACCTTCGGCCGTCTGCGTCCCCTGCATACCAACCTTGTGATCTTTGCCTTTGGTGGCTGTGCATTGTTTGGCACCTCCTACTACGTCGTGCAGCGAACCTGCCAGACACGACTGATCTCCGATTCGCTGGCCTCGTTTACCTTCTGGGGTTGGCAAGCGGTTATCGTCGGCGCGATCATCACCCTGCCACTGGGTTACACCACCACCAAAGAATACGCCGAGCTGGAATGGCCTTTGGCTATTTTGCTGGCGATTGTCTGGGTGACCTACGGCATTGTGTTCTTCGGCACCATCACCAAGCGTAAAACCAAGCATATCTATGTCGGTAACTGGTTCTACGGTGCATTCATTGTCGTGACGGCAATGCTGCATATCGTCAACCACGCGTCCCTGCCGGTGAGCTTCTTCAAGTCCTACTCGGCTTACGCCGGTGCGACTGACGCCATGATTCAGTGGTGGTACGGCCATAACGCGGTAGGTTTCTTCCTGACTACCGGCTTTTTGGGGATGATGTACTACTTCGTGCCCAAGCAGGCCGAACGTCCGATCTACTCCTATCGCCTGTCCATCGTGCACTTCTGGGCGCTGATCACCCTGTATATCTGGGCCGGTCCGCACCACTTGCACTACACCGCACTGCCGGACTGGGCCCAGTCTCTGGGCATGGCGATGTCGATCATCCTGCTGGCACCCAGCTGGGGCGGCATGATCAACGGCATGATGACCCTCTCGGGCGCCTGGCATAAGCTGCGCACCGACCCGATCCTGCGCTTCCTCGTGGTATCCCTGGCCTTCTACGGCATGTCGACCTTCGAAGGCCCGATGATGGCGATCAAGACCGTCAACGCGCTATCGCACTACACCGACTGGACCATCGGCCACGTACACGCCGGCGCTCTGGGCTGGGTGGCGATGATTTCGATCGGTGCCATGTACCACATGATCCCCAAAGTCTATGGCCAGAAGCAGATGTACAGCACCGGCCTGATCAACGTTCACTTCTGGCTGGCGACTATCGGTACCGTGCTCTACATCGCCTCGATGTGGGTCAACGGCATCACCCAGGGCCTGATGTGGCGTGCGATCAACGACGACGGCACCCTGACCTACTCGTTTGTCGAAGCACTGCAAGCCAGCCACCCGGGCTTTATTGTTCGCGCCCTTGGCGGTGCCATTTTCGCCAGCGGTATGCTGTTCATGGCCTACAACGTGTTCCGCACCGTGCGTGCCTCGAACCCGGTAGAAGCTGAAGCGGCGACCAAGATCGCTGTAGTTGGAGCGCACTGATGATCAAGCACGAAACAATCGAGAAGAACATCGGCCTGATGGCCTTCTTCATGGTTATCGCCGTGAGCATCGGCGGCCTTACCCAAATCGTTCCGCTGTTCTTCCAGGACGTGACCAACACCCCGGTCGAGGGCATGAAGCCGCGTAGCGCGCTGGAACTGGAAGGCCGTGACATTTATATCGCCAACGGCTGTGTCGGCTGCCACTCGCAGATGATCCGTCCGTTCCGTGCCGAAACCGAACGCTATGGCCACTATTCGGTTGCCGGTGAAAGCGTGTGGGACCACCCGTTCCTGTGGGGCTCCAAACGCACCGGGCCGGACCTGGCCCGAGTGGGCGGGCGTTACTCCGATGACTGGCAGCGCGCGCACTTGTACAACCCGCGCAACGTCGTGCCCGAATCGATCATGCCGGCTTATCCATTCCTCGTTGAGCGCAAGCTGGACGGCAAGGACACCGCGAAAAAAATGGAAGTCTTGCGCACGCTCGGCGTCCCTTACACCGACGAAGACATCGCCGGGGCCAAGGATGCAGTGAAGGGCAAAACCGAAATGGACGCACTGGTGGCTTACCTCCAGGGCTTGGGCACCATCATCAAAAGCAAACGGTGATCTGAATGGATATCGGGATGATTCGTGGCCTGGGCACTGTCGTCGTGATGGTGGCTTTTATCGGTTTGGCATTGTGGGTCTTCAGCCCGCGACGCAAGTCAGAATTTGACGACGCGACCCTGTTGCCGTTCAAGGATGATCCCGAAGCCATCAAGCACGTCGAGCAAGAGCAAGCTTCTAGGAGTAACAAAGAATGACTACGTTCTGGAGTCTGTACGTTACAGTCCTCACTCTGGGTACCATCTTCGCCCTGACCTGGTTGTTGCTGGCCACCCGCAAGGGCCAGCGCAGCGAGCAGACCGACGAGAAAGTCGGCCACGCGTTCGACGGCATCGAAGAGTACGACAACCCAATGCCGAAATGGTGGTTCATGCTCTTTGTGGGCACCGTCATTTTCGCCCTCGGCTACCTTGTGCTGTACCCGGGCCTGGGTAACTGGAAAGGCCTGCTGCCGGGCTACCAGTACCTGGACACCAAAGAGCAGACGCCGTTTGCCAATGGTCAGACCGGCTGGACCGGTGTACACGAGTGGGAAAAGGAAATGGCCAAATCGGACGCCAAGTTTGGGCCGATCTTCGCCAAATTCGCCGCCATGCCCATTGAAGAAGTGGCCAAGGACCCGCAAGCACTGAAAATGGGTGGCCGCCTGTTCGCCTCCAACTGTTCGGTGTGCCACGGCTCCGACGCCAAAGGCGCCTACGGCTTCCCCAACCTGACCGACGCCGACTGGCGCTGGGGCGGGACGCCTGCCGACATCAAGACCACCATCATGGCCGGCCGTCACGCGGTCATGCCGGGCTGGTCCGAAGTGATCGGTGAGCAAGGCGTCAGCGACGTGGCCGCCTATGTGCTGACCAGTCTCGACGGGCGCAAGCTGCCAGAAGGCGCGAAAGCCGACCCTGCCAAAGGCAAGGAAATCTACGCGACCAACTGTGCGGTTTGCCACGGGCCGGAGGGCAAGGGCAACCCGCTGATGGGCGCACCCAACCTGACTCACCCGGGGGCGTTTATCTACGGTTCGAGCTTTGCTCAACTGCAGCAGACCATCCGCTACGGCCGTCAGGGCCAGATGCCTGCCCAGGCTGACCTGCAGGGGAACGACAAGGTTCACTTGCTGGCTGCCTACGTGTACAGCCTGTCCCATGGTGATGAAGCCAAGACAGACGAGTAACGCGTTAGTTTGAACGCTGCAAAAAATGGCCCCGCCAACGACAGTTGGCGGGGCCATTTTGTTTCAGGGCTGCAGCAGCTATTGCCGTACGCACCCACAAGGTAGTAACGTTTCTACATTGTATTTTTGGGGAGGATCAGCCCATGACCATCACCACCATTTCAAGCCGCGAATTCAACCAGGACACAAGCGGTGCCAAAAAAGCATCGCAACAAGGGCCTGTTTACATCACGGACCGTGGCCGCCCCGCCCATGTACTGCTATGCATGGAGGAGTACCAACGGCTAACCGGCCTGGACACCAGCATTGTCGATCTGCTGGTGATGCCCGAAACAACGCCGGTTGAATTCGAACCCGAACGCGCAGTCATCACGCCGCGCCCAGTGGATTTCTAATGTTCCTGCTCGATACCAACGTAGTTTCTGAACTGCGCAAAACCCAGGCCGACCCTGCAGTGGTGGCCTGGGCCCGCAGCGTCCCGGCTTACAAACTGTATATCTCGGCCATTACCCTGCTGGAAATCGAAACTGGCATCTTGCGCCTGGAGCGCCGCGACCCGGAGCAGGCAGCCCCCTTGCGCAACTGGCTTGAAGTACATGTTATGTCTGCTTTTGCCGGGCGCGTGCTGTCAGTCGATGGCGCCGTTGCCAGACGCTGCGCCCGCCTGCATGTGCCTGACCGCAGCAATGAATGCGACGCCCTGATCGCGGCCACCGCACTGGTGCATGACATGACCGTGGTTACCCGCAATACCCGGGACTTTGCCTTTAGCGGCGCCCCTGTACTCAACCCTTGGGAGCTTTGACTCGGCCAGAACGCAACTCACCTGCAGGTGTAAGTCAATTGATCCATGTCATGAGTTGTTACAACTCCTATACCAACTTGCCATTTTCCGGAACGCGACCAAAGGTCGCACCCTTGAGCTAGAGTCACAGGGGTATCATTACGCTATCGCAACACCTTCTGACCGCGGTCGGCACGTACTGACCGAGGCATTTTCCACTGCCGTGGGACGCACTAATGAGCAATCAGATTCCTGTACACAACGTCACTCCACCTGCCAAAAAACCCGCTGAAAGCACTGACCTGTACGCGGCCAGGGAGAAAATCTACACCCGCGCCTTTACCGGGCTTTTCCGCAATCTGCGCATTGGCGGCGGAGCGCTGTTGTTCCTGCTGTATTTCGGTACGGTATGGCTCAACTGGGGCGGTCACCAGGCGGTGTGGTGGAACCTGCCCGAACGCAAATTCTTTATTTTTGGCGCCACCTTCTGGCCACAGGATTTTATCCTGCTCTCAGGGCTGCTGATCGTCGCGGCCTTTGGCCTGTTCTTTATTACGGTTTACGCCGGGCGCGTGTGGTGCGGCTACACCTGCCCGCAAAGCGTTTGGACGTGGGTGTTCATGTGGTGCGAGAAGGTCACTGAAGGCGACCGCAACCAGCGCATCAAGCTCGACAAGGCACCGATGAGCGCCAACAAGTTTGTGCGCAAGTTCAGCAAGCACACACTCTGGCTATTGATCGGCTTTGTCACCGGCATGACCTTTGTCGGCTACTTCTCACCCATCCGCGAACTGGTGATCGACTTCTTCACTGGTCAGGCTGATGGCTGGGCGTATTTCTGGGTCGGCTTCTTCACCCTCGCCACCTATGGCAACGCCGGCTGGCTGCGCGAGCAGGTGTGCATCTATATGTGCCCGTATGCGCGCTTCCAGAGCGTGATGTTTGATAAAGACACCCTGATCGTTTCCTACGACCCGCGCCGTGGTGAAGTCCGTGGCCCGCGCAAAAAGGACGCCGACTACAAGGCCATGGGCCTGGGCGACTGCATCGACTGCACCATGTGCGTGCAGGTATGCCCGACCGGGATTGATATCCGCGATGGCCTGCAGATCGAGTGCATCGGCTGCGCGGCCTGTATCGATGCCTGCGACAGCATCATGGACAAGATGAACTACCCCCGCGGCTTGATCAGCTACACCACCGAGCACAACCTCTCCGGCCAGAAAACCCATAAGCTGCGTCCGCGCCTGATCGGCTATGCCCTGGTATTGCTGACCATGATGGGTCTGCTGGCCGCTGCGTTCTTTACCCGCACGCTGGTAGGCTTCGACGTGAGCAAAGACCGCGTGCTGTATCGCGAGAACGCCGAAGGGCGGATCGAAAACGTCTACAGCCTGAAGATCATGAACAAGGACCAGCACGACCACACCTACGTGCTGGAGGCCACCGGCCTGCCGGATCTCAAGCTGCAGGGCAAACGCGAAATCAAGGTCGCGGCCGGCGATATCGTCAGCCTGCCGGTCGAGCTGTCAATTGCCCCCGAGAAGCTGCCGTCGAGTACCAACGAGGTGTTCTTTATCCTCAAGGACGCCGACAACAACGACGTCAACGTTAAAGCCAAGAGCCGATTCATCGGCCCACAAATCAGATAAGAGAACTCGACATGCCCGCAGCAAATGCTTCCAGCCCCTGGTACAAGCACATCTGGCCATGGATCATCATTGCCATCCTGGCCTGCTCGGTAACCCTGACCCTGTCGATGGTCACCATTGCCGTGAACAACCCGGACAACCTGGTCAACGATAATTACTACGAGGCGGGCAAAGGCATCAATCGGGCACTGGACCGTGAGCTGCTGGGCCAGACCCTGCAACTCAAAGCCAAGTTACGCCTGGATGAAATGACCGGCGAAGTCGTGCTGCTGCTTGAGGGCAACAGCAAGCCGCAAGTGCTGGAACTGAACCTGATTTCACCGACCCAGCCGGAAAAAGACCGCAAGGTCAGCCTGAGCCAGAGCGCAACGGAACCGGGTCGCTATATCGGCCAACTGGATGACAAGATTGAAGGTCGCCGCTTTGTTGAGCTGCTGGGTGTTGAAGATGGCAAGACCTGGCGCCTGTTCGAAGAAGAACTGGTCGGCCACGACAAGGACCTGCTGCTGGGCGACGAGCCCATTCAAGGCGCTGAAGACCACAAGTCGAAATAACCCCATCGCGGGCAAGCCCGCTCCCACAGGGATGCGCGAACCCTGTGGGAGCGGTCTTGTCCGCGATGACGTATTTTCTGGTGACACAATATCGCGATAGAGCACCATGACCACTCCCGCTCCCTGCTATCACTGCGCCCTGCCCGTCCCCCCCGGCAGCCGGTTTACCGCCGTTGTTCTGGGCGAAGTTCGCGAGTTCTGCTGCCCCGGCTGCCAGGCAGTGGCCGAGGCTATCGTCGCTGGCGGTCTCGAAAGCTATTACCAGCACCGCAGTGAAGCATCCGCCAACCCTCAAGCCCTGCCCGTGCAACTGGTTGAAGAGTTGGCGCTGTATGACCGCCCCGATGTGCAAAAACCCTTTGTCCGACATGAGGGCGAGCAAGCCGAAACCACCCTGCTGATCGAAGGCATCAGCTGCGCCGCCTGTGGCTGGCTGATCGAAAAGCACCTGCGCCATCTGCCAGCCGTCAGTGAAGCGCGACTCAACTTGTCCAACCATCGCCTGCAGGTACGCTGGGACGATAGCCAATTGCCATTGAGTGAAGTCCTCAGCGAACTGCGCCATATCGGCTATGCCGCGCACCCGTACCAGGCCGACCGTGCCACCGAACAATTGGCCAGCGAAAACCGCCTGGCCTTGCGCCAGCTCGGTGTCGCCGGGCTGCTGTGGTTTCAGGCCATGATGGCTACCATGGCCACCTGGCCAGAGTTCAATATCGACCTCAGCCCCGAGATGCACACCATCCTGCGCTGGGTAGCGTTGTTTCTGACAACACCTATCGTGTTCTACAGTTGCGCCCCCTTTTTCAAAGGCGCCATGCGCGACCTGCGCACCCGCCACCTGACCATGGATGTGTCAGTCTCCCTGGCCATCGGCGGTGCTTATATCGCCGGGATCTGGACGGCCATCACCGGCGTCGGCGAGCTGTATTTCGATGCTGTGGGCATGTTTGCCCTGTTTTTGCTGGCCGGCCGCTATCTGGAGCGCCGCGCCCGCGAGCGCACCGCCGCCGCCACTGCGCAATTGGTCAACCTGCTGCCAGCCTCATGCCTGCGCCTGAGCGCTGACGGGCAAAGCGAACGCATTCTGCTGACTGAACTCAAGGTCGGCGACCGGGTGCTGGTGCACCCCGGCTCAATCCTGCCGGCTGACGGCAAGATCCTGGATGGTCAGTCCAGCATCGACGAATCCCTGCTGACTGGCGAATACCTGCCACAACCACGGCAGATTGGCGACGCCGTCACGGCCGGTACCCTGAATGTGGAAGGCGCGCTGACCGTTGAAGTCATGGCGCTGGGCCAGGACACGCGCCTGTCCGCCATCGTGCGCCTGCTTGATCGCGCTCAAAGCGAAAAACCTCGCCTTGCGGAGATTGCCGACAAGGCCGCGCAGTGGTTCCTGCTGTTCTCATTGATCGCTGCTGCGGGTATCGGCCTGTGGTGGTGGCAACTTGATGCATCACGGGCCTTCTGGATTGTCCTGGCGATGCTGGTCGCCACCTGCCCTTGCGCTTTGTCGCTGGCGACGCCGACCGCACTCACCGCCGCTACCGGCACCCTGCACAAGCTGGGCCTGCTACTGACCCGTGGCCATGTGATCGAAGGCCTGAACCAGATCGACACAGTGATTTTCGACAAGACCGGCACCCTGACTGAAGGACGCCTGGCGCTGCGGGCCATTCGCCCTTTGCGCGAGCTGGACAGCGACCACTGCCTGGCCCTTGCGGCCGCTCTGGAAAACCGCTCCGAGCACCCGATTGCCCGTGCGTTTGGCCGCGCTGCGCAAGCCGCTGAAGAAGTACGCAGCGTGCCTGGACTGGGCCTTGAAGGGCTGGTCGGCGAGCAGCGCTTGCGCATAGGCCAGCCAGGATTTGCCTGTGAGCTGAGCCAGTGCCCGATCCCGGACATGCCGGACGAACCCGGCCAATGGCTGCTGCTGGGCGACACCCAAGGCGTGCTGGCCTGGTTTGTTCTGGACGACCGCCTGCGGGACGATGCCCCGGCATTGCTGGCAGCGTGCAAGGCCCGCGGCTGGCACACGCTGCTGCTGTCGGGGGACAGTTCGCCGATGGTCGCCAGCGTGGCCGCCGAACTGGGGATCGATGAAGCTCAGGGCGGCTTGCGCCCGGATGACAAATTGCAGGTCTTGCAAAAACTGCACGCCCAAGGCCGCAAGGTGCTGATGCTGGGGGATGGTGTCAACGATGTGCCTGTGCTCGCCGCTGCCGATATCAGCGTGGCCATGGGCTCGGCGACCGACCTGGCGAAAACCAGCGCCGATGCGGTGCTGCTGTCCAACCGCCTGGACGCGCTGGTGCAAGCGTTCAGCCTGGCGCGACGGACCCGACGGGTGATCATCGAAAACCTGTTGTGGGCCGGACTCTATAATGGCCTGATGCTGCCATTCGCCGCACTGGGCTGGATTACTCCGATCTGGGCCGCCATCGGCATGTCGATCAGCTCACTGACCGTGGTGCTCAACGCCTTGCGCCTGACGCGCATGCCCGCCCAGGCGCATACTCCAGCCATGCCACACTCTCGCCCGCTACCGGCTTGACCCGGTCCCCTGGAGCCCTTATGCCAGCGCTTTACATCATGATTCCGGCGGCCCTGCTGATTGTCGCCATCTGCATCTTTATCTTCTTCTGGGCAGTCGACAGCGGCCAGTATGATGACCTGGACAGCCCAGCCCACAGCATCCTGTTCGATGACCAGGATCCGCAGCATACCGCTGCCGTCGAAGAAGCCAAAAACCTGCACCCGGAGTCGGCCAGCGACACCGACAAAAAAGCCCCGCCCCATGCTTGAGCTGGCCCCGCTGCTGGTATCGGCCGTTATCCTGGGCCTGCTCGGGGGCGGACACTGCCTGGGCATGTGCGGCGGTCTGATGGGCGCACTGACGCTGGCCATCCCCAAAGAGCAACGCAGCCGACGCTTCAGGCTGCTGCTGGCCTACAACCTTGGCCGAATTCTCAGCTATGCCACAGCAGGACTACTGCTGGGGCTGGCAGGCTGGGCAGTAGCCAACAGCCCGGCGGCCATGTTTATGCGCATCCTCGCCGGTTTGCTGCTGATTTGCATGGGCCTGTACCTCGCCGGCTGGTGGAGCGGCCTGACCCGCATTGAAAGCCTGGGCCGCGGCCTGTGGCGGCATATCCAGCCCGTGGCCAGCCGCTTGTTGCCGGTCACCAGCCTGCCGCGCGCCTTGCTGCTGGGGGCACTGTGGGGCTGGCTGCCCTGCGGGCTGGTGTACAGCACGCTGATCTGGTCCGCCAGCCAGGGCAGCGCAGTCGACAGTGCATTACTGATGCTGGGGTTCGGGCTGGGCACCTGGCCCGTACTGCTGGCCACCGGCCTTGCCGCAGAACGTGTTACCGCAGTGCTGCGCAAACGCAGCGTGCGCATGGCTGGAGGATTACTGGTGATCCTGTTCGGTATCTGGACCCTGCCCGGCCCGCATCAGCACTGGTTGATGGGGCATTAGACAGAACCCGTGGGAGCGAGCTTGCTCGCGATGGCATCACCGCGATTTGCCTGACACATTGCGTCGCCGGTATCGCGAGCAAGCTCGCTCCCACAGGTGCACTTGCCAATCACAGCTGTTGATGCAAATCAAGATGCTACAACGACCCACCCCCTAGAATCCGGAGCATTGCCAGCCATCCCAGGGGAATGCCCGCATGCTCGACGCCATTCGTTGGGACCCAGAATTGATCCGCCGCTACGATCTTGCCGGACCGCGCTACACCTCATACCCGACAGCCATGCAGTTCAACAGCCAGGTCAGCCCGTTCGACCTGCTGCACGCCCTGCGCGAAAGCCGCAAGGCTCTGCGCCCGCTGTCGTTGTATGTGCACGTGCCGTTTTGCGCCAATATTTGCTATTACTGCGCCTGCAACAAGGTCATTACCAAAGACCGTGGCCGGGCCCAGCCCTACCTGCAGAAACTCGATCAGGAAATCCAGATGATCGCCTGCCACCTCGACCCCAGGCAGAAGGTCGAGCAACTGCACTTTGGCGGCGGCACCCCGACTTTTCTTAGCCACGACGAATTGCGCCAACTGATGGCCAAGCTGCGTCAGCAATTCAATCTGCTGGACGACGACTCCGGCGACTACGGCATCGAAATCGACCCCCGCGAAGCCGACTGGTCGACCATGGGCCTGTTGCGTGAACTGGGCTTCAACCGTGTCAGCATCGGCCTGCAAGACCTCGACCCGGACGTGCAAAGGGCGGTCAATCGCCTGCAAAGCCTGGAAGAGACCCGGGCAGTGATCGACGCTGCACGCACGCTGCAATTTCGCTCGATCAATATCGACCTGATCTACGGCCTGCCCAAGCAGACCCCGGAAGCCTTTGCCCGCACCGTTGAAGAAGTGATCAGCCTGCAGCCCGATCGCCTGTCGGTGTTCAACTACGCGCACTTGCCTGAACGCTTCATGCCCCAACGACGCATCAACACCAGCGACCTGCCCTCGCCTGCCGCCAAGCTACAGATGCTGGAGCGCACCATCGAGCAACTGACCGGCGCCGGCTACCGCTATATCGGCATGGATCATTTCGCCCTGCCAGACGATGAACTGGCCATCGCCCAGGAAGAATCAACCCTGCAACGCAACTTCCAGGGTTATACCACCCACGGCCATTGCGACCTGATCGGGCTTGGTGTCTCCGCCATCAGCCAGATCGGCGACCTGTACTGCCAAAATGACAGCGACCTGGCCAAATACCAGCACACCCTGGCCAGCGGCCAGCTCGCCACCAGCCGTGGCCTGGTATGCAATCAGGATGACCGTATCCGTCGCGAGGTCATCCAGCAGATCATCTGCAATTTGCACCTGCCGTTCGCGACCGTGGAGCAGGCGTTCAATATCGACTTTCGCGGCTATTTTGCCCCTCAGTGGCCGACGCTCAAGACCATGGCCGCCGACGGCCTGATCGCCCTGGACGACCAGCAACTGACTGTGCTGCCTGCTGGCAGGCTGCTGGTGCGCTCGGTGTGCATGGTGTTCGACGCTTACCTTGAGCAACAAACCCGTCAGCGCTATTCGCGGGTGATCTAAGGTCGCAAACACGACCTCTACAGCATGAGATGAGTGCCCTGGCATGGTGCGGCTGGTCTAGCCCCCCCACGCTGGGTTACCCTTGCATCTTATGTGTGTTTTCCTACAAGGATTTAAGAAATGTCCGAGCCAGTAAAAGTGCGCGCTCACACTCAGGCACAGTGCAAGGATTGCAGCCTGGCCCCACTCTGTTTGCCACTTTCGTTGAACCTGGAAGACATGGATGCGCTGGAAGAAATCGTCAAGCGCGGCCGCCCACTGAAAAAAGGCGAGTTCCTGTTCCGCCAAGGCGACACGTTTGGCTCGGTTTACGCGGTACGTTCCGGCGCACTGAAAACCTTCAGCCTGAGCGACAACGGTGAAGAGCAAATTACCGGTTTCCACCTGCCCAGCGAACTGGTCGGCCTGTCGGGTATGGACACTGAAACCTACCCGGTATCGGCCCAGGCGCTAGAGACTACACCGGTATGCGAAATCCCTTTCGAACGTCTCGACGAACTCTCCGTGCAACTGCCGCAACTGCGTCGCCAGCTGATGCGTGTAATGAGCCGCGAAATCCGCGACGATCAGCAAATGATGTTGCTGCTGTCGAAAAAAACCGCCGACGAACGTATCGCCACGTTCCTGGTCAACCTGTCAGCGCGTTTTCGTGCTCGCGGCTTCTCGGCCAATCAGTTCCGCCTGAGCATGTCGCGCAACGAAATCGGCAATTACCTGGGCCTGGCCGTTGAAACCGTGTCCCGCGTGTTTACCCGCCTGCAGGAAAACCAGTTGATCACTGCCGAAGGCAAGGAAGTGCATATTCTTGACCCGATCAAGCTGTGTGCCCTGGCCGGTGGTTCGCTGGAGGTTTGACACGGCCTGACGGGTTATACTGGCGCGCTTAACGCTCCCCAGGACAGCCCGATATGGTCTCCGACGATTTTTGCCTCAAAACCCTGATTCGCCCGGTTATTGATTTCCCCAAGCCGGGCGTCATCTTTCGCGACATCACCCCCCTCTACCAGTCGCCCCGCGCCATGCGCGTGATCGCCGACAGCTTTATCGAGCGCTACGTCGAGGCTGACTTCAGCCATATCGGCGCCATGGATGCCCGCGGCTTCCTGATCGGCTCGGTACTGGCCCACCAGCTCAATAAACCGCTGATCCTGTTTCGCAAACAGGGCAAATTGCCCGCAGACGTTTTGGCCGAAGGCTATCAGACGGAATATGGCGAAGCGTTTCTGGAGGTTCACGCCGACAGCCTGTGCGAGGGCGACTCGCTGCTGATCGTCGATGACCTGATTGCTACGGGCGGCACGCTGATTGCGGCAGCCAACCTGGTGCGACGCATGGGTGCGCAGGTGTTTGAAGCAGCGGCCATTATCGACCTGCCCGAACTGGGCGGTTCGCAGCGCTTGCAGGATTTGGGTGTGCCTACTTTCTGTCTGACGGAATTTTCGTTGACCGAGTAATACCGACACGTGGGAGCGGGCTTGCTCGCGATGGCATCAGCGCGGTTCAACTGAATACCGCGGTGCCTGCATCGCGAGCAAGCCCGCTCCCACAGGAGTCCCCTCTCCCCTGCAATCGCAATCAGAGCGTAATCGGCCGACGCCCCGAGAACGAGTGCGCCAAAGTACCGCCATCCACCAGTTCCAGCTCGCCACCCAGCGGCACACCGTGGGCGATACGCGACGCTATCAGGCCTTTGTTGCTCAGCAACTGGGCGATGTAATGCGCAGTGGCCTCGCCCTCAACCGTTGGATTGGTGGCCAGGATCACCTCCGCAAACGTACCCTGCTCTGCAATACGCGCCATCAATTGCGGAATGCCTATCGCCTCAGGGCCTAAACCATCGAGCGGCGACAAATGCCCCTTGAGCACAAAGTAACGGCCGCGATAACCGGTCTGTTCCACGGCATACACGTCCATCGGCCCCTCGACCACGCACAGCAAGGTGTCATCCCGGCGCACATCGGCACACTGCGGGCACAGATCGTCTTCGGTCAGGGTTCTGCACAAACGGCAATGCCCCACACCTTCCATCGCCTGAGTCAGCGCCAGGGCCAGGCGCGAGCCACCACTGCGATCACGCTCAAGCAATTGCAACGCCATGCGCTGGGCGGTCTTTTGACCCACGCCCGGCAAGGTACGCAAGGCATCGATCAGTTGGCGAATCAGAGGGCTAAAGCTCATAAGGAAAGGTCCGACAAAACAACGAGACGCGGTTTATACCCTCGGTGTGAGCTAGCGTCAAATACCCGTAAAACAGGCAAAAAAATGCCAGGCTCATGGCCTGGCATTTCAGCATGCCTTAGAACGGCATCTTCATGCCCGGCGGCAGTTGCATGCCGGCGGTCACACCAGACATTTTGTCCTGGCTGTTGGCTTCGATCTTGCGCACGGCGTCGTTGACCGCTGCGGCGAACAGGTCTTCCAGCACTTCGCGGTCGTCTTCGCTCACACCTTCCAGCAAAGTCGGGTCAATGCTCACCCGCTTGACGTCATGACGGCCGGTCATGACCACAGTGACCATATCGCCACCCGCCTTGCCGGTGACTTCAGCATTGGCCAGCTCTTCCTGCATCTTGGCCATTTTTTCCTGCATCTGCTGCGCCTGCTTCATCAGGCCGGCCATGCCACCTTTCATCATGGGAATCACCTCAAACGTTATTTGGACAATGCACCCGCAATCAAAACGACTGCGGGCTGTAAGTTTCTGCTCTGGCGTTACGACACTTGAGCCTGAGCCACCTCTAAAGGTTGAATCGTATCTTCGCGTACGGCCGCACCGAACTGCTCGACCATCTGCCGGACCACCGGGTCGGCATGGATCGACTCTTCGGCCAGACGCTGGCGCTCTGCGCGAAAACGCGAAGCCGCCTGGGCCGGGGTTTCCTGCTCCGGCTTGACCAGCTCAATCGTGACTTTGAGTGTACGCTGAGTGAACTGGTTCAGTGCATCGTTGAGTCGACGCTGCTGGGTCAGGTTGAACAACGCGCTGTGGGCCGGGTCCAGATGCAACAGCCAGTCATCACCCTCAACTGCAATCAGCGTGCAGTTGGCACCAATGCTGGCGGTCATGCCCGACACCGGTAATTTGGGGAACATCTCCAGCCATTCAAGGGCCAGACCGGTCGCCGGCATCGCCGCAGGCAGCGGTTCGGGCGCAGGCGCTGGCTCGCCGGCATGCTCACTGGCCAGCTCGTCGAGGTAGCTGTAGGCCGCCGAATCCATGTCCGGCTCAATGTAGTCTTCGTCCAGGGGCGGCTCGTCGTCACGATCCATGCCCGACACCGCTGCGTCCACCTGCTCGACGGTCGGCTCTGGAAGCGGCGCCGCGATCCACTCCGGCGCATCCGGCACCACACTGTCCGGCGTCGGCAGCGGCATCGGCGGCAACTCAGGAGGCTCGCCAACGGTGTCCAGTACCGACTCGGGCGCAACCTTGACCTCGATCACCGGGGCAGCCGGCTCGTTCCAGGGCAAGTCCTTTTCCGCCACTGACGGAGCCTTGGGCGCCTGCACAGGCTCGGCAACCGCTTCGACCACAGGCGGTACCGGTTGCACTGCAACCGGTGCCGGCGCGGCCAGCACTGGCTCGACAGGGGACGTGGCCGCCACGGTTGGGGCGGAATCAACTGTGGCCTGGCTGATCCCCACTGGCTTTAGCGGCTGACTCGGCGCGTTGCCGGTGTCTGCCGGGCGGAAGGCCAGCATTCGCAGCAGGACCATTTCAAAGCCACCACGCGGGTCTGGCGCCAGCGGCAAATCGCGCCGGCCAATCAGGCCCATCTGGTAATAAAATTGCACATCTTCGGCAGGCAACGCCTTGGCCAGGGCCAAGACGCGATCGCGGTCGCCGTGACCATTATCGACGCCTTCGGGCAGCGCCTGGGCAATGGCCACGCGATGGAAGACGTTGAGGATCTCGGACAGCACGCCATTCCAGTCCGGGCCCTGCTCGGCCAGATGGCGAACGGCCTCGAGCATGGCCCTGGCATCACCTTCGATCAAGGCGTGCAACAGGTCGAACACCTGACCGTGATCCAGCGTACCAAGCATCGCCCGCACATCACCCGCCAGTACCTTGCCCTCACCGAAGGCAATGGCCTGATCGGTGAGGCTCATGGCATCACGCATCGAGCCATCGGCGGCGCGACCGAGCAGCCACAGCGCATCATCTTCAAACGGCACATTTTCGACACTGAGAACGTGGGTCAAATGCTCGACCACGCGCTCGGGTGTCATGTTCTTCAGCGAAAACTGCAGGCAGCGCGACAGGATCGTGGCCGGCAATTTTTGCGGGTCGGTGGTCGCGAGGATGAACTTGACGTAAGGCGGCGGCTCTTCAAGGGTCTTGAGCAGCGCATTGAACGAATGGCTGGAGAGCATGTGCACTTCGTCGATCAGGTAGACCTTGAAGCGCCCGCGGCTCGGCGCGTACTGCACGTTGTCGAGCAGTTCGCGGGTGTCCTCGACCTTGGTGCGGCTGGCGGCGTCGATTTCGATCAGGTCGACAAAGCGCCCTTCATCGATTTCACGGCACACGGAGCACTCGCCACAGGGAGTCGAGGTGATACCTGTTTCACAGTTCAGGCATTTGGCGATGATCCGCGCAATGGTGGTCTTGCCGACGCCACGGGTACCGGTGAAAAGGTAAGCGTGGTGCAGGCGCTGACTGTCCAGGGCATTGATCAGAGCCTTGAGCACATGGGTCTGGCCGACCATTTCGCGGAACGAGCGCGGACGCCATTTACGTGCAAGAACCTGATAACTCATTGATAACCGTCGCGTCAGAAAAGCGGAGGGGGCTAATGCTAGCGGAGCAAGGGCAAAATTGCATCCGATGCGCACGTTTAACTGCGCGCAGCCTTGGCATAGACCTTTTTACCCACGCACAGAAAATCATCGCCCGGTCTTTTGACCGTCGAACAAGGCTTGACTGCAAGATTTGGAGTTTGGTTCGAACCCGACAGAACTGCGGGTTTAAAATGGAGGCAACCCCACCAGCCACACCCCGGCACACAATGTTCCCGCTGTGGCTGCTTCCTTCCGGATCTGACCAGGTTCACGGGTAATCGTTGCGGGGGGACCGATAGGGTCACCATAACAACATCCGCTTAGCAGCGAACGGCGCCATTGTACCTGTCTGAGAAAAACTTACAACCGCTGCGGCAAGAATAAAAAAATGAATGGGCTCAAGCACTTGGATTCGGGTTGAAACACCGCCTCGCAACCCGGCACAGGTCATTTGTGGGAGCGGGCTTGCTCGCGATGGCTTCTACGCGGCTCAACTGAGACACCGCGTCGCCTGCATCGCGAGCAAGCCCGCTGCCACAGCCATTACGGAATCGAAATACCCTGTTCGCTCAAAAACGCGACAAAGGCTTCTTCATCCAGCACCTTGAGCCCCAGCTCGTTGGCCTTGGCCAGCTTGGAGCCTGCTCCCGGCCCCGCTACGACGCAATGGGTCTTGCCCGACACCGAGCCCGAAACCTTGGCCCCCAGACTTTCCAGCTTGTCCTTGGCCACATCGCGACTCATTAATTCCAGCGAGCCGGTCAACACCCAGGTCTGGCCTGCCAGCGGCAAACCTTCCACGGCCTTTTTCTCGCTGTGCCAGTGCATGCCGAAATCACGCAGTTGCGCTTCGATTGCCAGCGCCATACGGGCATTTTCAGGGTTATCGAAGAACTCGCGTACCGCCTTGGCCTGTTTTTCCGGTAAGGCCTGGCGCATATCGAGCCAGTCTGCAGTGATCACCCCTTCAAGGGAGCCAAACCTGTCGGCCAGTTTTTGCGCCCCGCCCGGCCCCACCGAAGGAATATGCAACTTGTCGATCAACCCGCCCAAGGTTGTGCTGGCGGCAAACTCGGCACCCAGCTCACCTTGATCCTGCAACTCAAGACCACGCTCCAGCAGTTGATCAATCACCTGCTGGTTGTGTGCGTCACTGAAGAAACTATGAATCTCGTGCGCCACTTCCAGGCCCACGTCCGGCAGGTAGGTAAGCACTTGCGGCAACGCCCGCTGCACACGCTCCAGGGAGGCCAATGAACGCGCCAGCACCTTGGCAGTCTCTTCGCCCACATCAGGAATGCCCAATGCGTAGATAAAACGCGCCAACGTCGGACGCTTGCTGTCGGCGATGGCCTGCAGCAAGTTCTTGCTCGACAGCTCGGCAAAGCCTTCGAGATCGACGATCTGCTCGAACTGCAGGGTATAGAGGTCTGCCGGCGAACTCACCAGGCCCTCATCGACCAACTGCTCGACACTTTTTTCCCCCAGGCCTTCAATGTCCATCGCCCGGCGCGAAACAAAATGAATGATCGCCTGTTTAAGCTGGGCACCACAGGCCAGCCGGCCGACACAGCGGTACACCGCACCTTCGCTGACGGTTTCACGGCCCTTGCTGCGCTTGATCAGCTGCGTGCGCTCAACGTGGGAGCCGCACACCGGACAGCTTTCAGGGATCTGCACCGGCCGGGCATCTTCAGGGCGACGCTCCAGCACCACCTGCACAACCTGCGGGATAACATCACCAGCACGGCGAATAATCACGGTATCGCCAATCATCAGGCCCAGCCGCGCCACTTCATCCATATTGTGCAGGGTGGCATTGGATACGGTCACCCCGGCCACCTTGACCGGTTTGAGACGCGCCACGGGCGTTACTGCACCGGTGCGTCCGACCTGAAACTCAACATCCAGCAACTCGGTCAGTTCCTCCATGGCCGGAAACTTGTGCGCGATGGCCCAGCGCGGTTCACGCGCACGAAAGCCCAGCTCGCGCTGCGACGCCAGGCTGTTGACCTTGAACACCACTCCGTCGATCTCGTAGGGCAAGGAAGCACGACGCTCACCGATATCACGGTAATAGTCCAGGCACTCGGCAATCCCCTTTGCCAGCTTCAGCTCATGACTGATGGGCATGCCCCATTGCTGCAATTGTTTGAGGTTGCCGATATGGGTGTCCGAAAACTCTTCAGAGACCTGCCCCAGACCGTAGCAGCAAAATTCCAGCGGGCGACTGGCCGTGATCTTCGAATCCAGCTGACGCAAGCTGCCCGCCGCTGCGTTGCGCGGATTGGCAAAGGTCTTGCCGCCAGCAGCCAGCTGAGATTCATTAAGACGTTCAAAGCCGGCCTTGGACATAAACACTTCGCCACGCACTTCCAGCACCGCTGGCCAGCCGCTGCCATGCAGCTTGAGCGGAATATTGCGCACGGTGCGTACGTTGACGCTGATATCTTCACCGGTAGTGCCATCACCCCGCGTGGCACCACGCACCAGGCTGCCATCACGGTACAACAAGCTGACTGCCAGCCCGTCCAGCTTGGGCTCACAGCTGTATTCAACTTCAGCGCCGCCACCAAACAGATCGCCCGCGGGCAGATCCAGGCCCTCGCTGACACGGCGATCGAATTCGCGCATATCGGTTTCATCGAATGCGTTACCCAGGCTCAGCATGGGCACTTCGTGACGCACCTGAGTAAAGGCAGACAAGGCTGCGCTGCCAACGCGCTGAGTGGGCGAGTCGGCGGTCACCAGCTCAGGATGTTCGGCCTCCAGGGCCTTCAGCTCGCGGAACAGGCGATCGTACTCGGCGTCCGGAATGCTTGGCTCGTCGAGTACATGGTAGCGGTAATTATGCTGATCCAGTTCAGCGCGCAGCTCTAGAATGCGGGTATTGGCGGCGGTCATGGGGTGTTCTCTCACAAAGCAAAAGAGCAGCCGAGGCTGCTCCTTGTGTTATTCATGTTGCATGTGGGTGGAGCAGGCAAGCCGCCCCCACATGTTCAGCGTTTTTGAGTCAGGGCACGGCGCTCGAATTCAACGATGCGCTGGCGGTAATGCTCGATAGTCTGGGCCGTCAACACACTGCGCTGGTCATCTTTAAGCTCACCATTGAGCTCCTGGGACAGCTTGCGTGCAGCGGCAACCATCACATCAAAAGCCTGCTTGGGATGGCGCGGGCCGGGCAAACCAAGGAAAAAGCTGACAGCTGGCGTACTGAACAGGTCAATATCATCCAGGTCGAATACACCCGGTTTCACCGCATTGGCCATGGAGAACAGCACTTCGCCATTACCGGCCATGCTTTCGTGGCGATGGAAAATATCCATCTCGCCAAAACGCAAACCGCTTTCGAGGATGTTCTGCAACAGTGCCGGACCTTTGAAGCCTGCCGGGTCACGGCTGATCACGCTGATCACCAGCACTTCTTCGGCGGCCTGCTGCGGTGCAGGCTCCTTGACTTCAACGTCCGCTACGCTCGGCTTGGCACGACCACGCGCCGGCTTGACTGGCGCTACATGATCATCATCACGGGCGCTGATGCTCGGGCCTTCATCCAGTTCAAGATCAAGGTTCAGGTCACCCTGGCTCGGCTCACCGCCACGCTTGCCGCGCTTGGCACCTTTGTCCCGTGCAGGCATGCTGACCGATGGCAAGTCGTGCTCATCAAGTTGCGGCTCTTTATGGGTTGGCGTATCCAGCACCCGTGACGGGCCCAACAACTCAGGGCTGTGCTCGTCGTCAGGGGCATTGGAAAAACTGCGATCAAGTCGAAACTTGAGCTTGCCTTTGCCACCACGCATGCGGCGCCAGCCATCAAAAAGAATACCGGCGATTACCACTATGCCGATGACTATCAGCCATTCGCGCAGACCGATTTCCATGTAATCCCTTGCCCCTAAAAAATGATTCTATGAAGAAGAGCCTAAAGCCCTTTAAAACGTGGCGCCAACTCTATGTTCTGAATGGCGTTTTACCCACGTACAAAAAAATTAGACATTAAATTAACACGACCAAAGATAACTTTACACCGTCTGTCGCATTGAGCTAGGCCCATGCTGCCTTCGACCTACACGTCATATCGGTCAAATGCTTGAAATTTTTCTTACAAGAAGAAAAAAATCGTCCTACATGCTTATAGCTCAAGCATCGACCATTGCCATTGCCTCCTCAACATCAACCGCTACAAGACGTGAACAGCCCGGCTCATGCATCGTCACCCCCATCAACTGATCCGCCATCTCCATGGCGATCTTGTTGTGAGTGATATAGATAAATTGCACGGTCTGCGACATCTCCTTTACCAAGCGTGCATAGCGGCCTACGTTAGCGTCATCAAGCGGTGCATCGACTTCGTCGAGCATGCAAAACGGCGCCGGGTTGAGCTTGAAAATGGCAAAAACCAGCGCCAGGGCCGTCAAGGCTTTCTCGCCACCGGACAGCAAATGGATCGTGCTGTTCTTCTTGCCCGGCGGACGCGCCATGATGGTCACCCCTGTATCGAGTAGATCTTCGCCCGTCAGTTCCAAATAAGCGCTGCCGCCACCGAAAACTTTTGGGAAAAGTGCCTGTAATCCACCATTTATCTGATCAAAGGTGTCCTTGAAGCGGCTGCGGGTCTCTTTGTCGATCTTGCGGATGACGTTTTCCAGGGTATCGAGTGCCTCGACCAGATCGGCATCCTGAGCATCCAGATAGCGCTTGCGCTCCGACTGCTGCTGATACTCATCAATGGCTGCAAGGTTGATCGCGCCCAGGCGCTGAATTCGCGCAGCGATACGCTCCAGTTCTTCTTCGGCCTGCTGCTCGTTGACCTCGGCATCGAGGGTGGCCAGCACCCCGTGCAGGTCATAGCCATCGGCCAGCAACTGATCCTGCAACGCAGTACGACGCACGCTCAAGGCCTGCCACTCCATGCGCTGCTGTTCGAGCTGGCCACGAATCAATTGCGATTGTTGCTCAGCCTGATTGCGGCGTTTTTCGGCATCGCGCAATTCGCGATCGGCATCTTCGAGCGCGGTCTGGGCAATCTTGAGTTCTTCATCCACGCTCAGGCGCTTGTCGAGCAACTCTTCAAGCTTGAGGCGCAACTCTTCCAGCGGCGCTTCGCCCTCCTCCAGATTGAGGGTCAGCTGTTCGCGCTTTTCAGCCAGGCGCTCGGCCTGCATTTCCAGGCGCTCAAGAGCCTGGCGGGTGGAATCATGCTGCGCCTTGAGCGACCCCAGGCGGACAGCCAACTGGTGGGCGTGGTCTTTATGTTGTCGAGCATCCTGACGCACCCGGTCCAACTGCTCGCGCAGACTGTCGCGACGGGCCAGCAACAGCTCGCGCTGCCCGGTATCGGTGGCCATGGCATCCAGGGCTTCCTGCAACAGCAGGCGCGCCTCCCCTACCTGCTCATGCTCCAGGGCGCGCTGCTCACCCAACTCGCCCAGTTCTTCGTCCAGACGGCGGCGGCGCAAGGTCAATTGCTCGACCTTGGCCTTGCTGGCGGAGAGCTTGGCCTTGATCTCACCCTGGTGACGAGCTTCATCCTGCAAGCGACGGCGAAGCTGCTCACGAGAGTCTTCATGCATACGCTGTTGCTCACGCATGCTTTGTAGTTGTTCCTCCAGGGCCGCCAGGGTGGCTTCACGTTCTTCGCACTCAAGCCCCAGGCGCTGGATTTCCTGGCCCCGGGCCAGCACCCCGCTTTCGGCTTCACTGGCGCGGCGCACCCGCAGGAAGTTGCGCCCGACCCAATAGCCATCACGGCTGATCAGGCTCTGGCCCTCGGCCAGTTGTGCACGCAAGGCCAGTGCCTGCTCCAGTGTTTCGACCGGTTTGACCTGGCCCAGCCACGGCGCCAGATCAAAATCGGCCGTGACCTTGTCAAGCAGGCTGCCCGCCAAGCGAGGGGCCTGCCCTGCATCACTGAACAGGCGCAAATCACCCTGGGCAAACCCTGCCAGATCCAGCCGGGCAAAATCCTCGACCAGTACGGCCTGCAAATCAGCCCCCAACACGGTCTCTACCGCCAGCTCCCAGCCAGCCTCTACGCGCAGGCCTTCTGCCAGTCGTGGCTGCTCGGCAAGCTGCTGATCGCGCAACCATTCGCCAGTACCGGTACCCGGATCAAGCGCAGCCTGCTGCAAGGCCTCCAGCGATGCCAGACGACCGTTGAGGCGCTGCAGCTCGCCCTGGGCCTGCTGCTGGTTCTGCGTGGCCTGTTGCAAGTCGTGACGCACTTGCTCGAGCTGCTCGACCAGTTGCTGCTCACTGGCCTGCAGCTCTTCGTGGGCCATTTCGCTGCTGGCCAGTTGCTCACTGAGCTCCAGAATGGCCGCATCTTCAGGGTCTGCGGCCAGCAAGGCACGCTCTTCAGCCAGGCGGCGCTGACGTTCCGCCACGCGCTCCATACTGGTTTCCAGCTGCTGGATACGGGCTTGCAGCACTTCAGACTGGCGCTGCGGCTCGGCCGAGCGAAGGTTGAAAATGTCCCACTGTTCCTGCCAGCCATGCATGGTCTGCTCGGCCACTTCCAGAGTAGCGGCAGCCTCTTCGGCGGCCGCGCTGGTCAGTTCCTGCTCGGGCTCAAGCATGTGCAGCTCTTCAGCCAGAGTCGCCAGCAAGGTGCGGTCATGCCCCAGATGGGATTCGGTTTCCAGGCGCGAGCGCTCGGCTTCGCGCAGGTCATCCTGCAACTGGCGCAAACGTTGCTGGCCATGCTGAATGCTCTGCTCGACCCGGGCAATATCGCCCCCTACCGAATAGAAGCGCCCCTGCACCAGATTGAAGCGCTCTGACAGATCATGGTGCCCGTCACGCAGGCGTTCGATGCTGGCATCGGCATTGCGCTGCTCGGCCACCAGGGCTTCGAAACTGACTTCCTGATTACCGATGACCGCTTCGCGCTGCCCCACCTGCTCATTCAGGGCCTGCCAGCGCAGAGCCGACAGCCGGGCCTTGAGCTGACGCTCCTCGGCCTTGTATTCCTGATATTTCTCGGCGGCCTGGGCCTGGCGGTGCAAACGCTCCAGCTGACGCCCCAGCTCATCGCGCAGGTCAGTCAGACGGGCAAGGTTTTCGTGGGTACGGCGGATACGGTTTTCAGTCTCGCGGCGGCGCTCCTTGTACTTGGAAATGCCCGCCGCCTCTTCGATAAAGTTGCGCAGATCTTCAGGCTTGGACTCGATCAGCTTGGAGATCATGCCCTGCTCGATGATCGAGTAGCTGCGCGGCCCCAGCCCCGTACCGAGGAAGATATCGGTAATGTCACGACGACGGCACTTGGTGCCATTGAGGTAATAGGTGGTCTGGCTGTCGCGGGTGACTTTGCGGCGGATGGATATCTCGGCATAGGCCGCATACTCGCCCAGCAGCGTGCCGTCGGAGTTGTCGAAGACCAGTTCGATACTGGCCTGGCTCACCGGTTTGCGCGTGGTGGAGCCGTTGAAGATAACGTCGGTCATCGACTCGCCGCGCAGGTTCTTGGCCGAGCTTTCGCCCATGACCCAGCGCACGGCATCGATGATATTGGACTTGCCACAGCCGTTGGGGCCTACCACCGCCGCCATATTGCTTGGAAAGGTAACGGTTGTCGGGTCAACGAAGGACTTGAAGCCGGCCAGCTTGATACAGGTCAGGCGCACGCTCAGGCAACCGTCAAGGCAGACAGCACCAGGGCACAACTGCGCTGGGCATAGCTGCTCAGCACCACGCGAATCTGCGCCAGGTCACGCGCCAGCACGGCGTCGAGCAACTGCGCAAACAACGCCAGGAACTCGCTCATCTCCGCCTTGCGCTGGTCCAGTGCCAGGTAATAGGCACGGCTCATGGCCGGGTGCAGGTTCTCGACGGTTTCCTGCAAATAGGGGTTGTCGGCGAACGGGTACGCCGCACGCATCACATTGAAGCTGTCTTCAACGAAGGTGCTGATGTCCTGGCGTTCGTAGCTGGCGGCCAGGCGCTGCTGGATCTGCAAGAACGGCCCCAGGTCGGCCGGAACTGCCCAGCGCTGGGCTACGGCATTGCCGAGCAGGATGTACATTTCGCTCATCAGCGTGCACAGGCTCTGCACCTTGTGCGCCGTAAGCTCGGTCACATGGGCGCCACGACGCGGCAGGATGGCGATCAGATGTCGACGCTCAAGGATCAATAATGCTTCGCGCACAGAGCCGCGACTGACATTCAGCGCCAGCGTCACTTTCTGTTCCTGAATGCGTTCCCCAGGCTTTAACTCGCCGCGAATGATGCGTTCGGCGAGGTGGTGAGCGATTTGCTCGGCGAGGCTGTCCGGCGCCTTGAACGTCATGTTTTACCTTCAAAATCTTTGATCAGTGCAGGCGGCGCAGTGTAACGCACTTGATATGCCCTCGCGCAGAGCCTCGGAGGCTGAATATGGCACGAAACCCGCAAATAAATCCCCCGGATATCAATCACAGGGATCACTGACCGCTATTTCTTGACCCGTAAGTCAGCTTTAGCTAAATTCAGTGTATCCCGCGTTACAACAATAATGATTATGCGAGGCCTTCCGTGATCCAGTTCCTACTCAACCAGACGCTGCGCACCGAGCACACGCTGGACCCGAATCTGACCGTGCTCAATTACCTGCGTGAACACCTGCACAAGCCTGGCACCAAAGAAGGTTGCGCCAGCGGAGACTGTGGTGCCTGCACCGTTGTGGTCGGCGAACTTCACACCGACGCTGAAGGCCTTGAACGGCTGCGCTATCGCAGCCTCAATTCGTGCCTGACCTTTGTCTCGGCTTTGCACGGCAAGCAACTGATCAGCATCGAAGACCTCAAGCACCAGGGGCAGTTGCACAGCGTGCAGCGGGCGATGGTCGACTGCCACGGCTCACAGTGCGGGTTCTGCACGCCGGGATTTGTGATGTCACTGTTCGCCCTGCAAAAAAACAGCACGGGCCAGCCTGATGGCCATCAGGCCCATGAAGCCCTGGCGGGCAACCTCTGTCGCTGCACCGGCTACCGCCCTATTCTGGCGGCTGCCGAACAGGCTTGCAGCGGGCAACAACAGGATCAGTTCGATACACACCAGAGCGCGACCATTGCCCTGCTCAAGACCATCACCCCGACCCAAACCGGCGAACTTAACAGCGGCGACAAGCGCTGCCTGCTGCCCATGACCATCAGCGACCTGGCCCAGCTGTACGAATCCCAACCCCAGGCCCGCCTGCTGGCCGGCGGTACCGACCTGGCGCTTGAGGTGACCCAGTTTCATCGCCCGCTGCCGGTCATGATCTACGTCGGCAACGTGGCCGAAATGAAGCACATCGAGCGCTTTGATGACCGTATTGAAATCGGCGCGGCGGTGTCCCTGACCGATGCCTATGGCACGCTCAAGGCCGAGTACCCGGACTTCGGCGAATTGCTGCAACGCTTCGCCTCCCTGCAAATCCGCAATCAGGGCACCCTGGGCGGCAACATCGGCAATGCCTCGCCCATTGGCGACTCGCCACCGCTGCTGATTGCCCTCGGCGCACAACTGGTACTGCGCAAAGGGCAAACCCTGCGCACCCTGGCGATCGAGGATTACTTTATCGACTACCGGGTGACGGCACGCCAGGAAGGCGAATTTATCGAAAAAATCATCATCCCCCGCGCCGACCCCAGCCATGCATTTCGCGCCTATAAAATCTCCAAGCGCCTGGATGACGACATCAGCGCCGTGTGCGCAGCGTTCAACCTGAACATCGACAACGGCGTGGTGACCGGTGCCCGCGTGGCATTCGGCGGCATGGCGGCCATCGCCAAACGCGCCGCCGCCTGCGAAGCCGCACTGCTCGGCGCTGACTGGAACAGCGCCAGCATCGAACGGGCCTGCGCTGCACTGGCAAACGACTTCACCCCGCTCTCGGACTTTCGCGCCAGCAAGGAATACCGTCTGCTGAGTGCACAAAACCTGCTGCGCAAATACTTTATCGAACTGCAAACGCCACATCTCGAGACGCGGGTAACAGCTTATGTCTAACCATCACAAGGTTGCCCCAACCCAGGCTGAGCTGGCCGCACTCTTCCAGCAGGACTTGAAAACCGGTGTGGGTCGCAGCGTCAAGCATGACAGTGCCGAAAAACATGTCAGCGGCGAAGCGCAGTACATCGATGACCGCCTGGAATTCCCCAACCAGTTGCACCTTTTCGCACGCCTGTCCGACCGCGCCCACGCCAGAATCCTGCGTGTCGACACCACGCCCTGCTACGCCTTCGCAGGCGTGCGCCTGGTGATCACCCACGAAGATATCCCCGGTCTGAAGGACATTGGCCCGCTACTGCCCGGCGATCCGCTACTGGCCATCGACAAGGTGGAGTTTGTCGGCCAGCCCGTACTGGCAGTGGCCGCTTGCGACCTGGACACCGCGCGCAAGGCGGCAATGGCTGCCATTATCGAATACGAAGACCTGGAGCCGGTGCTGGACGTGGTTCAGGCCCTGCGCCAGAAGCACTTTGTGCTCGATACCCACACCCATCAACGCGGCGACTCTGCCGGCGCACTGGCCGGGGCCGAACATCGCCTGCAGGGCAGCCTGCATATTGGCGGGCAGGAGCACTTTTACCTCGAGACCCAGATCTCATCGGTCATGCCTACCGAAGACGGCGGGATGATCGTTTACTGCTCCACGCAGAACCCTACTGAAGTGCAGAAGCTGGTGGCAGAAGTCCTTGATGTTTCAATGAACAAGATCGTTGTCGATATGCGCCGCATGGGCGGCGGCTTTGGCGGCAAGGAGACCCAGGCCGCCAGCCCCGCCTGCCTGTGCGCAGTGGTGGCTCGCCTCACCGGGCAACCGACCAAGATGCGCCTGCCGCGGGTCGAAGACATGCTGATGACCGGCAAGCGCCACCCGTTTTATATCGAATATGACGTCGGTTTCGACGCCAGCGGCCGCTTGCAGGGCATCCAGCTGGACCTGGCGGGCAACTGTGGCTGTTCGCCGGACTTGTCCAACTCCATTGTCGACCGCGCCATGTTCCACGCCGACAACGCCTATTATCTGGGCGACGCGACGATCAATGGTTATCGCTGTAAAACCAACACGGCTTCCAACACGGCCTATCGCGGCTTTGGCGGCCCGCAAGGCATGGTCGCCATCGAAGAGGTCATGGACCGTATCGCCCGCCATCTGGGCCTCGACCCGCTGGCCGTACGCAAGGCCAATTACTACGGCAAAACCGAACGCAACGTGACCCACTACTACCAGACCGTGGAACACAACCTGCTGCAAGAAATGACCGCCGACCTTGAGGCCAGCAGCCAGTACACCGAGCGCCGGGAAGCGATCAAGGCGTTCAACGCCAGCAGTCCGATCCTGAAAAAAGGCCTGGCGCTGACCCCGGTCAAATTCGGCATCTCCTTTACCGCCAGCTTCCTCAACCAGGCCGGCGCCCTGATCCATATTTATACCGATGGCAGCATCCACCTCAACCACGGCGGCACCGAGATGGGCCAGGGCCTGAATATCAAGGTCGCGCAGGTGGTCGCCGAAGTGTTCCAGGTGGATATCAGCCGCATCCAGATCACCGCAACCAACACTGACAAAGTGCCAAACACCTCGCCTACTGCAGCGTCCAGCGGTGCCGACCTCAATGGCAAGGCCGCGCAAAACGCAGCCGAAACCATCAAGCAGCGACTTGTTGAATTTGCTGCCGACAAATATCAGGTCGAGCAACGGGCGGTGATCTTCCATAACGGCCAGGTGCAGGCTGGCGAGCAGATCATCAGTTTTGAAAGCCTGATCCAGCAGGCCTATTTCGGCCAGGTGTCGTTATCGAGCACCGGGTACTACAAAACCCCGAAGATTTTTTATGACCGCACTCAGGCACGTGGTCGGCCGTTTTATTACTTTGCCTTTGGCGCCGCCTGCGCCGAGGTGATCGTCGACACCCTGACCGGCGAATACAAAATGTTGCGTACCGATATCCTCCATGATGTCGGTGCCTCGCTGAACCCGGCCATCGACATCGGCCAGGTCGAAGGCGGGTATATACAGGGGGCGGGCTGGCTGACCATGGAGGAACTGGTGTGGAATGCCAAGGGCAAGCTGATGACCAACGGCCCGGCCAGCTACAAGATCCCCGCGGTGGCAGACATGCCGCTGGACCTGCGCGTAACCCTGGTGGAAAACCGCAAGAACCCCGAAGACACCGTGTTCCACTCCAAGGCCGTGGGCGAACCGCCATTTATGCTCGGCATCGCCGCATGGTGTGCACTCAAGGACGCCGTGGCGAGCCTGGCCGACTACCGCGTGCAACCTGCGATTGACGCCCCGGCCACCCCGGAGCGGGTGCTGTGGGGTTGTGAGCAAATGCGCAAAAGCCTGTCGGGAGATCAGCATGAATAACTGGATCAGTGCCCTGGCCGAGTTGCAGCAGCAAGGCGAACCCTGCGTGCTGGTGACCATCATCGAAGAGCAAGGCTCTACCCCGCGCAATGCCGGTTCGAAGATGGTCATTTGTGCAGATAAAATCTTCGACACCATTGGTGGCGGTCATCTGGAGTACAAGGCAATGGAAATTGCCCGCCAGATGCTCAGCAGCGGCAAGCACGATACCCTTCTACAGCGCTTCAGCCTCGGCGCCAGCCTGGGCCAGTGTTGCGGCGGGGTGGCCGTGCTGCTGTTCGAACCGATGGGCAAGGTGCAGGCTCAGATTGCGGTGTTTGGCGCAGGGCACGTGGCCCGGGCCTTGGTACCCCTGCTCGCCAGCCTGCCGTGCCGGGTGCGCTGGATCGACTCGCGGGAGCAGGAATTCCCGACACTTATCCCCCAAGGCGTGGAAAAAATCGTTACCGACGAACCGGTAGATGAAGTCGATGCCCTGCCTGCGGGTTGCTACTGCATCGTCATGACGCATAATCACGCCCTGGACCTGGAGCTCAGCGCCGCCGTGCTTAAACGCAACGACTTTACTTACTTCGGCTTGATTGGTTCGAAAACCAAACGCGTGAAGTTCGAACATCGCCTGCGTGAGCGCGGTATCGACGCCTCACCTTTGCAGCGCATGCGTTGCCCGATGGGTTTGAGCGAAGTCAAAGGCAAATTGCCTGTTGAAATCGCGATCTCCATCGCCGGCGAAATCATCGCCACCTACAACACTCATTTCGGCCAGCACACTGCGAGCGCCGACAGCGCGTCATCTGAATCCATTAAACAATTGTTGCCGTCTTCACGACGCAGCCATGCCACACACTGAGAATTGCCATGACTTGTAAAGCCTATCGCGCCGCCATTTTGCACAGCATCGCCGACCCCGCCGAAGTCGGGATCGAGGCCTCCTATGAATATTTTGCAGACGGCTTGCTGGTGGTCGACAACGGCCAGATCAAGGCTGTTGGCCCGGCCAGCGAACTGCTTGGCACACTGGCCGCCGACGTTGCTGTGACCGAGTACAAAGACGCACTGATCACCCCCGGCTTTATCGATACCCATATCCATTTCCCGCAAACCGGGATGATTGGCGCTTACGGAGAGCAACTGCTCGACTGGCTCAACACCTACACCTTCCCGTGCGAAAACCAGTTCGCCGATAAGGCCCATGCTGACGAAGTTGCTGAGGTGTTCCTTCAGGAACTGCTGCGCAACGGCACCACCACGGCTCTGGTATTTGGCAGCGTACACCCGCAATCGGTGGACGCCTTGTTCGAGGCTGCACAACGCCTGGACCTGCGCCTGATCGCCGGCAAGGTGATGATGGATCGTAACGCCCCGGACTATCTGACAGACACCGCCGAAACCGGCTACAGCGAAAGCAAGGCGCTGATCGAACGCTGGCACGGCAAGGGCCGCCTGCATTACGCCGTCACCCCGCGCTTCGCGCCGACCAGCACCCCGGAACAATTGACCCTGGCCGGCAAGCTGCTGGGCGAATACCCGGATGTGTATCTGCACACCCATATCAGCGAGAACCTTCAGGAAATCGAGTGGGTGAAGTCACTGTTCCCGGAGCGAAAAGGCTATCTGGATGTGTACGACCACTACCAGTTGCTGGGCGAACGCTCTGTATTTGCCCACGGTGTGCATCTGTGTGACGAGGAATGTGCACGGCTGGCCGAGACCGGTTCGGCAGTGGCGTTCTGCCCGACTTCCAACCTGTTCCTGGGCAGCGGCCTGTTCAACCTGCCAATGGCCGAAAAGCACAAGCTCAATGTGGGGCTGGGCACAGACGTGGGTGCAGGTACCAGCTTCTCGCTGCTCAACACCCTGAACGAAGCCTACAAGGTCATGCAACTGCAGGGTGCACGCCTCGATCCGTTCAAGTCGTTGTACCTGGCTACGTTGGGCGGGGCGCGAGCACTGCGCCTGGAAGACAAGATCGGCAATCTGCAACCGGGCAGCGACGCTGACTTCCTGGTACTGGACTACAACGCTACGCCACTGATGAGCTATCGCCTCAAGCAGTCAAAAAACATCGCCGAGACGCTGTTTGTATTGATGACCCTTGGGGATGACCGTACGGTGCAGCAAACCTATGCGGCAGGCAATCTGGTGCATCAGCGCTGATAATTTCCCTTGTGGGAGCGGGCTTGCTCGCGAGGTTATCGATGCGGTTCTACTG
>NZ_JASJWL010000052.1:0-32686 GCF_035019225.1 Pseudomonas sp. CCC4.1
CCGCCGAAAACCGTCCAACTCATTGAAACTCAAGGAGTTTTCCGTTTCGACTGCGCCGGAAGTGGGGCGAATTATAGGCCGTTTGAATCTAGGGTCAAGCACTAATTTGAACTTAAATCGCAGAAGCTGATTTCTTCTTATATAGACGCGGAATCCGGCTCTTCACCATCGGTATGCGCAGTGCCAGCAGACCTGCACCTATACAGGCATAAATCGACCATTCCTTGAGGTCCGCCCGCACTATCCAGAGCATATGCAGCAACCCCAAGCCCACTACCACATACACCAGACGATGGAGCTTCTTCCAGCGCGTGCCCAAGCGTCGCTGACTGTAGCGATTCGACGTCACCGCCAACGCCAGTAAACACAAGAACCCCAGGCTGCCGACAATAATGTAGGGACGCTTGCTTAGCTCAACACCCAACTGCGACCAGTCAAACCCCAGCACGAAAGTCAGGTAGGCACACAGATGCAGCACCACATAGGCAAAACACCACAAGCCGAGCTGTCGACGCACCGTGACCCAGCCCGACCAGCCCGTCAGTCTATGCATCGGCGTCATGCTCAACGTCACCAACAGCAGTATCAACGTTCCCAGCCCCAGACGATCGACCAACACCTTTCCCGGGTCTGGCCCCAAGGCAAAGATCCAGGCCTCGTACAACCAATACAAAGGCCAGATGGCCACCACGATAAAGACGCCAAGGCGCCAAGGTAGATGCTTCATCAGTAGTTCTTCCGCAGATCCAGGCCTGTATATAAAGAAGCAACCTCATCGGCGTAACCGTTGAACATCTGCGTATCGCGCACATTGGGACTGAACAGACCGCTCGGCAAGCGTCGCTCACGCGCCTGTGTCCAACGCGGATGATCAACTTGCGGATTCACGTTGGCATAGAAGCCGTACTCATCCGCAGCAATGCTTTGCCAGGTGGTTTTTGGCTGATCCTCGACCAGACTGATACGCACGATGGATTTCACGCTTTTGAAACCATACTTCCAGGGCACCACCAACCGTAGCGGCGCGCCATTTTGATTGGGCAATTCGCGGCCATACATGCCCACCGCCAAAATCGCCAACGGATTCATCGCCTCATCCAGCCGTAACCCTTCTACATACGGCCAGTCAATCAATGCAAAACCCGAACGCTGCCCCGGCATGACCTTAGGATCCTGCAATGTTTCAAAACGGATGTACCTGGCTTTGGAGGTTGGCTCCACCTGCTTGAGCAATGCCGAAATGGGAAATCCCATCCACGGGATCACCATCGACCAGGCCTCTACACAACGCAGACGATAAATCCGCTCCTCCAACTGATAAGGCTTCATGAAGTCTTCCAGCGCGTAACGACCCGGTTTGCCCACCTCCCCGTCGACTACCACAGTCCAGGGCTCGGTTTTCAAGGCACCAGCATTTTGCGCCGGATCCCCCTTGTCAGTGCCGAACTCATAGAAGTTGTTGTAGTGGGTCGCATCCTTGAAAGGCGTGATCGCCTCCCCCTTCACCGTGACGGCCTGCCATTTGGTCTGCGCTAGCTTGTCGGCAAACCAGGCTGGAGCCTTGCCCGGTTCAACATCTGCATAGCGCACCGCATCTTCGGCACTGGCCAAACGTGGAAGCGCGCCCACAGCCAATCCGGCAAGCGAACTACCCAACAATGCGCGACGGGATAAATAGAAGGATTCAGGCGTAACGTCCGACTCTTTGCAGTCGGACGCTTTAGGCAGCTTGATGAGCATGACAACTCCGCAGTATTGGAGGGCTGATGCACCAATAGACTACGGAGTATGGGAGAAATTACATCACTCGGCGTTTTTGTTACGACGCAAACGCAGCAAGTACTGGATCGGCCCCGATGCCGCATATGCCAGGAAGGCCAGCAACAGAATGCGCGGCGGATCGCTGAACACAACCGCGAAGACCAGTACCACAGCCAGAATCGCCACAAAAGGAACACGCCCTTTCAAGTCCAGTTCCTTGAAGCTGTTGTACTTGATATTGCTGACCATCAGCATGCCGGCTGCCGCTACGAGCAAGGCAACCAGGAACGACATTTTCGAACCCTGGATACCGTAATCACTGAATGCCCATACGATACCCGCCACCACACCAGCCGCCGCCGGGCTGGCCAGGCCGATAAAGTAGCGTTTGTCCGCTGTACCTACCTGGGTATTGAAACGCGCCAGACGTAAGGCCGCGCCCGCAACATAGATGAAGGCAACCATCCAGCCGACCTTGCCCATGTCCCCCAGTGCCCAGCCAAAAGCCAGCAACGCAGGGGCAACACCAAAGGCAACCATGTCCGACAAGGAATCGTACTCGGCACCAAAGGCACTTTCGGTATTGGTCATGCGGGCTACACGGCCATCAAGACCGTCGAGCACCATGGCGACAAAAATGGCGATGGCTGCAAAGGCAAAGTATTTGCTGGCCCCAGCAGTATCACCCGCACTCATGGCACTTTGCGCACTCATGGAACTGATGATGGAGTAAAAACCGGCGAACAGGTTCGCAGTGGTGAAAAGGTTCGGCAGCAGATAGATACCACGATGCCGGACTTTTCGGCCTTCGGCGTCATGCCCTTCTTCGACATGCTCATCGATAGGCAGCAGGCTATCGGCGTCTGAAGCCGCTTTTGGCTCTTCGGGACGTTCGCTCATGGACATTACCTTGCAACGATATGGAAAGTTTCGGTAGAAGCTTGGGGCCAACACGCACCCGCAAACGATCCTGCTTTATACCAGAAGCCGCCGCTTAAACGAAAAAACGCGGCCTAGGCCGCGTTTTCTCTACAGGCTGGGAACTTAGTTCTTTGCCTGGTCAACGATTTTGTTGGCGCCGATCCAAGGCATCATCGAGCGCAGTTGCCCGCCAATGACTTCGATACCGTGAGCGGCGTTGTTGCGACGCTTGGCAGTCATCGAAGGGTAGCCGGTAGCACCCTCGCTGATGAACATTTTCGCGTATTCACCGTCCTGGATGCGTTTCAGAGCGTTACGCATTGCCTGACGGGATTCAGCGTTGATGACCTCAGGGCCAGTCACGTACTCGCCGTATTCGGCGTTGTTGGAGATCGAGTAGTTCATGTTGGCGATACCGCCTTCGTACATGAGGTCAACGATCAACTTCAATTCGTGCAGGCACTCGAAGTAAGCCATTTCTGGCGCGTAACCGGCTTCAACCAGAGTTTCAAAGCCAGCCTTAACCAGTTCAACAGTACCGCCACACAGAACTGCCTGCTCGCCGAACAGGTCGGTTTCGGTTTCGTCCTTGAACGTGGTTTCGATGATGCCGGTACGACCGCCGCCTACGCCCGAAGCATAAGACAGGGCCAGGTTCTTGGCGTTGCCCGACGCATCCTGGTAGATAGCGATCAGGTCAGGGATGCCACCGCCACGTACGAACTCGGAACGAACGGTGTGACCTGGCGCTTTTGGCGCGATCATGATCACGTCGAGGTCGGCACGCGGCACAACCTGGTTGTAGTGAATCGCGAAACCGTGGGAGAAGGCCAGGGTGGCGCCCTTCTTGATGTTCGGTTCGATTTCATTTTTGTACAGCGCGGACTGGAACTCGTCCGGGGTCAGAATCATGACCAGGTCCGCAGCGGCAACAGCGCTGGCAACGTCAGTTACTTTCAGGCCATGAGCTTCAGCCTTGGCGACAGTGGCCGAACCCTTGCGCAGGCCAACGGTAACGTCAACGCCGGAATCTTTCAGGTTGCAGGCTTGAGCGTGACCCTGGGAGCCGTAACCGATGATGGCTACTTTTTTGCCCTGGATGATCGAAAGGTCGCAGTCTTTGTCGTAATAAACTTTCATGATTTTCCCTTATATCCAGGCCATTCAGGCCAATTAGCACTTGTTAGTTTTAGATGCTGAGTACTTTGTCGCCACGGGCAATCCCGGTGACGCCACTGCGAACTGTTTCCAGGATCGAGGCGGTTCCAATCGACTGAATGAAACTGTCGAGCTTCTCACTGGTGCCTGTCAACTGCACGGTATACACACTGGCGCTGACATCAACGATCTGCCCACGGAAAATATCCGTGGTGCGTTTGATTTCTGCGCGCTGTGCACCCGTTGCCTTGACCTTGACCAACATCAGTTCGCGCTCGATGTGAGCGCTTTCCGACAGATCCACCAGCTTGACCACTTCGATCAGCTTGTTCAGGTTTTTGGTGATCTGCTCGATCACTTCATCATGCCCCACCGTGGTCAGGGTCAGACGCGACAGGGTCGGGTCTTCTGTTGGTGCCACGGTCAGGCTTTCGATGTTGTAGTTGCGTTGCGAAAAAAGCCCGACAACGCGAGACAATGCGCCCGGTTCGTTTTCAAGAAGCAAGGAAATAATGTGCCGCATGATTAAGTACGCTCCGTCTTGCTCAGCCACATGTCGCGCATGGAGCCATCTTTGATCTGCATCGGATAAACGTGCTCACTGGTATCAACCTGAATATCCAGGAACACCAGGCGATCCTTCATGGCAAAGGCTTCTTCCATTTTCGGCTTGAGGTCTTTCAGATCGGTGATCCGGATACCTACATGCCCGTAAGCTTCAGCCAGCTTGACGAAATCAGGCAGCGATTCCATATACGAATGGGAGTGACGACTGCCGTAGTTCATGTCCTGCCACTGACGCACCATCCCCAGCACTCCGTTGTTGAGGCTGACGATTTTGACGGGCAAGCCGTACTGCAGACAGGTGGACAATTCCTGAATGTTCATCTGAATACTGCCCTCGCCTGTCACGCAGGCAACGTCAGCATCAGGGAAGCTCAGTTTTACCCCCATCGCAGCCGGGAAACCGAAGCCCATGGTGCCCAGGCCTCCGGAGTTGATCCAGCGGTTGGGCTTGTTGAAGCGGTAGTACTGGGCCGCGAACATCTGGTGCTGCCCCACATCGGACGTTACATAGGCATCGCCCTTGGTCACTTCGCAGAGCATCTCGATAACAGCCTGAGGCTTGATCTGGCTGCCGTCGCCCTTGTTGTAAGGGAACAGGTCACCGTCTCCGCGCCACTCGTCGATTTGCTTCCACCAGCTGGCAACCGCTTCCGGGTTTGGCTTGTCGCCGATGTCCTTGAGGATGGCGACCATTTCGGTCAGCACGCTCTCAACAGGGCCTACGATCGGCACGTCCGCCTTGATGGTTTTGGAGATGGACGCCGGGTCGATATCGATATGGATGATCTTGGCATTCGGGCAGAACTTGGACGGGCCGTTGATGACCCGGTCATCGAAGCGTGCACCTACCGCAAGGATCACGTCTGCGTTGTGCATCGCCATGTTGGCCGTGAAGCTGCCATGCATGCCAAGCATGCCGATAAACTGACGGTCGGTGCCAGGGTATGCACCCAGGCCCATCAGCGTATTGGTCACGGGCACGTTGAGCATTTTTGCCAGCTCGGTCAGTGGCTCCGAGCCACCGCCCAAAATAACCCCGCCGCCTGCGTAAAGCACAGGGCGCCTGGCCGCCAGCAGCATCTCTGCCGCCTTGCGGATCTGGCCGGAGTGGCCACGCAAGGCCGGGCTGTAGGAGCGCAGCTTGGCTTTTTTCGGGAAAACGTATTCGAATTTTTCGGCCGGGTTGGTCATGTCTTTCGGGATATCGACCACGACCGGACCAGGACGGCCGGATTGCGCCAGGTAGAACGCCTTTTTCATGACTTCCGGGATTTCCGAAGCATGCTTGATCATGAAGCTGTGCTTCACGATGGGCCGGGAGATACCGATCATGTCGGTTTCCTGGAAGGCATCAGTTCCGACCATGGTACTAGGCACCTGGCCCGAAATGATCACCATCGGAATGGAGTCCATGTAGGCAGTGGCAATACCGGTGATGGCGTTGGTAGCACCCGGCCCGGAAGTCACCAGTACTACACCGGCTTTACCGGTGGCACGGGCGTAGCCGTCAGCCATATGGGTTGCAGCTTGTTCATGACGAACCAGGATGTGGGTAACTTCCGGCTCTTTGAACAGTGCGTCGTAGACATGCAGGAGAGCACCACCTGGGTACCCGTAGATATATTTGACACCTTCGTCGCGCAAAAAGCGGACGAGCATCTCACCACCAGACAAAAGCTCCACGTTGTTCACCTCTAAAACGCCAGAATACCGTCCACAAAAATACGAACGGGTCTTAATAGGTTTACTTTTCAGCAGAGCATGAGCGACGGTGGTCGCCGACTACGTCAGCACTGACTGAGCAAGTATTGGGAACTCCCCAAGTATTGCGGGGGTTTCCCACCCAGCGCGAGGTAACGCGTTGCGGGTGTAACAGGTCGGCGCGGGTGTGCGCCTCATGATCTGCTGAGAGAGCCTGCTTCTGGCAGCCCCTCTACAGCGGGAGTTCGATTCTTGTCATTAGGCCTGTCCAAGTCAAGCCATCAATTCAATTTATTTGCATAAATCGACAGGAACGCACAAAAAAACGCGCAAAATGACAGAAGCCAACAAGAAAATGGATGGCTGCCAGTAAAAACTGGCAGCCATGACCTCAGGAGGCAGGGCTGATCAGGTGGTCAAAGTCTTGGAAATGCTTGAGCAAGGGTTTCCAGTTGCCACGACGCTGGGCAAACACATGCTCAGCCATATGCCAAATACCCGAGACACTGGGCAGAGGCTGCCCCCGTTCGACGATGGTTTTCATCTTCGGCAGGAAGATCCACTGCACCCATTGCTCAAAATCCAGGCGATCGACACTGAACGGCTCCAGGCTGGAAAGGTCGTGTTCGGTCGGGACCTTGTCACTCCACAAGCCCTGGGTGCGCATTTCGTGTTCGATCAGCAGCAGGAATCCGGCAACTTCAGATGTGCGTGCATCCATGACCATCAGAGGCTCACCTTGGCTTTTTGACGGGCCAATGCAGCACCAGCGGCATCACCTTGCTTCTCACGGGCCTGGGCAATCAAACCCCACAAGCTCGCCTGCAAATCCGGACGACCACTAGCGAACGTCAAACCACGGCGGGCAAACTGCTCAGCCTGGGCGGCATCGCCCTGGGCCATACGCACCTGAGCCAGACGATAAAGCACCTGAGGCTCACGAGGGGCCACGCGCTGGGCACGCTCAAGGCTCGATGAAGCGCCGTTCAAGTCGCCGCTCGCCTGTTGTTGCTGAGCGGTGGTAAGCAGCGCCAGCACCGGGCCATCCAGTTGCTCGTCGGCAGCCAGGCCGCCGCTGTTCGACGGAATGCCGCTGGGGGTAATGGCCGTCGGGGCACTGTAGGCCGCGCCCGGTGTGTAGCTACCTGTGTTGATGGGGGCTGCGGCAGGGCCGGGGGTGATCGGCCCCGGCGTAAATGGCTGGGTGCTGATCGGCGTCGACACACTGGCAGCGCCGCCCGGAATCATCACCACAACCCCCGAGTCCTCGGTAATCGTACGTGCCTGAGCGGCACGCGGCGCAGTGGCCTGTGGATAATTCCCCGCCGTACGCTGGGCCGAAACACGCTCGTTATTCGACACCGCAACACCAGAATCGACCACAGGGATGGACCCCTGCGGCACGCTGGCACAACCATTGAGCAAAGCCAGGGCTGAAACAGCCGCAATCCACAACTTATTCACGTCATACCCTCTTTGCTTAATTCAACCAGCCCTTGACCCAATCCATCACGGCTTCACCGGTGGCGGGCTCTTGCCCACCACAACTGGCACCAGCTGGCGGTTCACTGCCGCGAATATACGGCATCTGTACCGCGCCAGGGCAGCCGGCATCCGATCCTTGACCGGTATGCGGATCAATCCAGGCCTGCACAATGTTATCGGGCTGAGGCATGTCGAGCGGCAGCGGGTCAGCCTTCTTCATAAAGCTGGTCCACACCTGCAAGGCACCGGTTGCCCCCGTGAACGGGGTTTTGCCGTTGTCATCGCGCCCCAGCCAGACCACTGCCAGCAAGTCCTGACTAAAGCCGGCAAACCAGCTGTCACGGGAATCGTTACTGGTGCCGGTCTTGCCCGCCAACGCGAGACTCTTGGGCAGCACGTTATAAACCGAGCGCCCCGTACCTTCGCGCATCACATGCTGCATGGCGTTCTGGATCAGAAAGATCGAGCCAGGGTCAAAGCGTTGCTGGATCTGGAACGGGTAACGTTTGAGCGGCTCGCCTTCGGCTGTCAGCACGCTGCGAATGCCGCGCATCGGCGTATTGAAGCCGCCGTTGGCCAAGGTCTGGTACATGGTCGCCACTTCCATCGGGCTCAAGGCACCAGCCCCCAGCAACATGGACGGGAATGCCGGAAACTCGCGCTCCACACCCAGTCGCGCCAGGGTCTTGAGTACATTAGGCACGCCGACTTCCTGCCCCAGCCTTACCGTACCGAGGTTGTAGGAGTTCATCATGGACTGATAGAGGAAAATCGTACCGTGAGAGCGGCGGTCATAGTTCTGAGGCTTCCAGATCTGACCATCAGCGCCTTTGATCGACAATGGCTCATCCGACAGCCAACTGGTCAGCGTGTACTTGCTCGGCCGCTCAAGTGCTGTGAGATAGACCGCAGGCTTGATCAGCGAGCCAATCGGTCGCACCGCATCCAGTGCACGGTTGAAACCTGCGTAGCCTGGCGCACGACTGCCGATCAGTGCCTGGACTTCGCCGGTTTCAGGGTTGGTCACCACCATGGCGGCTTCCACTTCATCCGCGCCCTTGCGCCCGGCCAGACGCTTGAAGGTCTCGCCCACCGCAGCTTCGGACTTCATCTGCAGGATCGGGTCGAAGCTGGTGAAGATTCGCAGCCCTTCTTCGGTCAAGTCTTCGTCGCGGTAGTCTTCACGCAGCTGACGCTTGACCAGATCCAGGAACCCCGGGAACGAGCTGTCTGCCAGACTGCCGCGCTTGGTCACGCCCAAAGGCATTTTTTTCGCTGCAGACACTTGCTCGGGCGTTGCAACACCTTGCTGCTCGAGCAGGTCGAGCACCAGATTACGTCGTACAAGCGCACGCTCGGGGTAACGCCGCGGGTTATAGGCCGAGGGCCCTTTAACCATACCGACCAGCAGTGCTACCTGGTGCAACTTGAGCTCGGCCAGCGGCTGGCTGAAGAAGAACTGGCTGGCCAGACCGAAACCGTGCACCGCGCGTTGACCGTCCTGGCCGACAAACACCTCGTTGAGGTACGCCTCAAGGATTTCGCGCTTGTCATAGTGCAACTCAAGCAGCAGCGCCATCATTGCTTCGGTCAGCTTGCGGCTCAGGCTGCGTTCGTTGGTCAGGTAGAAGTTCTTGACCAGTTGCTGGGTCAAGGTACTGCCGCCCTGGCGCATTTGCCCGGCCGAGGTATTGACCCACATGGCGCGTGCAATCGACTTGGGCGACACCCCGAAATGGTGATAGAAGTCCCTGTCCTCGACGGTGACCAGGGTTTCCAGCAGAAACGGCGGTACCTGATCGATATTGATCAGGATCCGGTCTTCAAGGTTTTTCGGGTACATGCCGCCAATCAGCAGCGGCTCAAGGCGCACCACCGGCAGTTTGGAACCATTGGTCGAGGAAAGCTCGGCAACATAGTCGCCAGAAAATCTTACCCGCACCGGCTGCGCCTGCTCGGCACCTTCATAAAACTGAAAGCCACGGGTATTGAGGTCAACCGTGTTGCCATTGACGGATGCCGCGCCCGGGCCGTTGGCCACGCTTTCACGGCGATAACCCAGCGCATCGAGCTCGGTGAGGAAGTCGTTCTTGCTCAGCTTCTGGCCGACGAACAGCTCCAGCGGGCGCGCATACACCTTGGCCGGGATGGTCCAGCGCTTTCCGGAGAATTTCTCCTGAACGATGGCATCCAGATAGACGGCAAAACCTGCCAGCACCACCAGGCCGACCAGACTGAGCTTGATTGCCCAGCCCAGCCAGGGCCTGAGGCCGCCAGAGGGACGTTTGGAACGGGAACGAGGAGATCGGGTACGAGTCATGGCGCGAGATTATACGCACTTTATTCATGTTCATCATGCGCAGCCCGGCGGTTTGCACTCCCGCTGCCAGCCGCCATAATGGCGCATCGAATATTCCCGACCTTGAAGGATCAACCGTGAGCCAGAACCTGATTGCCGCCCTGCAAAACCCGGACCTCTATCCCCATGAAGTCGAAGGATTTCAGGTTATCGAGACGCATATCTCCTGGGTCATCCTTACCGGGCCGTATGCCTATAAATTGAAGAAACCGGTCAACTTCGGCTTTCTTGACTTCACCGAACTCAGTGGCCGCGAACACTTCTGCAATGAAGAGTTGCGTCTCAACCAGCGCCTGACCGAAGGCCTGTACCTGGACGTGCTGCCGATCACCGGCAGCGCCGACGTACCAGCATTCGGTGGTGAAGGCCCGGCCATTGAATACGCGTTGAAAATGCGCCAGTTTCCGCAAAGCCAGCTGCTGAGCACACTGCAAGCCAATGGCGAACTGAATGCCGGCCATGTCGACGAAATGGCCCAGCAGATCGCCCGCTTCCACATGCAGGCGCCCCATGTGCCTGCTGCGCACTACCAGGGCACGCCTGAGGCGGTAATGGACCCGGTTCGTCAGAACTTCGAACAAATTCGCCCGTTCCTTTCGGACAAAGCCGACCTGTTGCAACTGGAAGCACTCCAGGCCTGGGCAGAGGCCAGCTTCACCCGCCTCAAGCCGCTGTTCGAACAGCGCAAGGCCCAAGGCTTCATTCGCGAATGCCACGGTGACATTCACCTGGGCAATGCCACGATGATTGACGGCAAAGTAGTGATTTTCGACTGCATCGAGTTCAACGAACCGTTCCGCTTCACCGACGTCTACGCCGATACCGCCTTCCTGGCGATGGACCTCGAAGACCGCGGCCTGAAATGCCTGGCCCGCCGTTTCGTCAGCCAGTACCTGGAACTGACTGGTGATTATCAGGGCCTGGAGCTGCTGAACTTCTACAAGGCCTACCGCGCACTGGTTCGCGCCAAAGTCAGCCTGTTCAGCATGCCTGCCGAAGCCAGCCCTGTGCAGCGCGCAGCCACTCTGCGTCAATACCGCAACTACGCGAACCTGGCAGAGAGCTACAGCACGATTCCTTCACGTTTTCTGACCATTACGCACGGTGTTTCGGCTGTAGGTAAAAGCTCGGTAGCCATGCGACTGGTTGAAGCTTTGGGGGCGATTCGCCTGCGCTCAGACGTCATCCGCAAGCAACTGTTCGGTCAGCAGACGGCAGAAAACGCAGTCGGCGATGGCATCTACAACGCCGATGCCAGCGCAGCTACCTACAATAAACTGCATGAACTGGCCGGCATCGTCCTGCGTGCAGGCTTCCCGGTGGTGATCGATGCCACTTACCTCAAGCGTGAGCAGCGCGATGCGGCCGCCAAAGTGGCCGAAGCGACAGGTGTTCCTTGCCTGATCCTTGACTGCACCGCCCCGGACGCCGTGATCGAAGGCTGGCTGGCCCATCGCAAGTCCGTGGGTACCGACCCGTCTGACGCCACCCTGGAAGTAGTCAAAGCTCAGCAAGCCAGCCGCGAAGCGCTGGGCGCTGATGAGATCCTGCGCAGCAAGCGTGTTGAAACCCACAACAGCAAAAGCCTCGACACTCTGATTGCCGACATTCGCCAGCGCTTGCCGGGCCTGTAAGGTCCATGTTCGCCGTGGAACCGCAACGGTTTCACGGCGTTTACCTGCGTAACATCGCCCGTTAACACAAATACGACATCAGCTCCGGCGCTGGCGTTTCACAGTCGATAAGGTGGATTGAATGGTCATGGGCGCTCTACCCTCTTGGGTCCAGGGAACTGATTTGCGCCTTACTACAGCACATTCGCTCAATTCCAACTCCGCCTTGTTCCAAAACCGACTAACGGACTACGAATTTCCTACTGAGCGCTACACTCAATAGAGTCAACATACCCCGTAAACGCTGAGCTCACGCCGTCGCAAGGAGAGCTGATGAACGATGAACTCCAGCATTTGAAAAATCTTGGCAAGACCTCTTCACAATGGCTGCACGCTGTTGGCATTCACAGTGCCGCGGACTTGAAGCGCCTGGGCGCAGTGGATGCCTACCGGGCGGTGAAGGCTCGAGGGTTCAGAGCCTCCAAAGTACTTTTATATGCTATCGAAGGTGCCCTGCTGGATGTTCACTGGAACGATATTCCTGCAGAACGCAAAGAGGCCCTCAATCAGCAAGTCGAGCATCTGGCCACACTGAAAAAGGCCTGATACGGCAGGCTGGCAACGAACACGATGAACGGTAAAAAACAGTTGTTGACTTGGTAATGAGAATTGTTATGATTACGACATCTGGTCGCGAGACCAGTCGATCTTCTGAAAGGCCCTTGGTTCGGACTCTCAGAAAATCTCCTCATCAGGCTAATCACGGTTATTTGACCCGGCTCTTGCCGGGTCTTTTTTTGCCTGTGGAAAAGTGCCTGGGCGGCTGCTCAGCGAGCAATTACCATCGGGCAACCCAGCTCCGGGTGCGGCTGCACTAAAACATCGAGCCCAAACACGGCCTTGAGCTCATCCGGCTGCAATACCGCTTGCGGGCAATCCAGAGCCCGTGGGCGCCCCTGTTCCAGCAAGAGCAAGCGGTCACAGTAACGCGCCGCCAGGTTAAGGTCATGCAGGATGATCAACACCGCGGCGCCGCGATCAGCAAATGCCCGAATGGCCTTGAGCGTGGTGTGCTGATGCAAGGGGTCGAGCATTGAAGTGGGTTCATCAAGCAACAGGGTCTGCCCGTTTTGCCCCGGCCATAATTGCGCCAGTACCCGTGCCAGATGCACACGCTGACGCTCGCCCCCCGATAAGGCCAGGTAGCTGCGCCCCGCAAGATGCTCAACATCGGCGGCCTGCAATGCCTCATGGATTATTTCGGCGTCGCGAGTGCGACCCGTCTGATGAGGCAGTCGGCCCATGCCCACCACTTCTTCAACGCGAAAGGCAAAATCCAGGGTCGAGGTTTGCGGCAGGACAGCGAGGCGTTGTGCCCGCTGCGCGCCCTTCCAGTGGCTCAAGGCCAGCTCATCCAGCCAGACCTGCCCGCCACTCGGCGCCAGCTCCCCGCACAAGGCCGCCAGCAGGGTACTTTTACCCGCGCCATTGGGGCCGAGCACACCCAGTACTTCCCCCGGGCGTACATCAAGGGTGACATCCGCCAGCACGATTTTCTGATCGCGACGGATCTGCAGGTTTTCCGTACGCAGCATCAGTGGCGTCCTCGCATCAGCAAATACAGGAAGAAAGGTGCACCGAGAAACGCAGTAACAATCCCGATGGGCAGTTCGGCTGGCGCCAGCGCCAGGCGAGCGATCAAGTCGGCAAACAGCAACAAGGTGGCCCCCGCCAGTACCGAAGCAGGCAACAGCACCCGGTGATCAGGCCCCGCCAGCAGTCGCACCAGATGCGGCACCACCAGCCCGATAAAGCCAATCATGCCTGCCGCTGCCACAGCGGCCCCCACCCCCAGGGCCGTGCAGAACACCAGTTCGCGCTTCAGGCCTTCAACGTCGATGCCCAGGTGATTGGCTTCGGATTCCCCCAACAGCAGTGCATTGAGCGCATTCGCCCGCCGGGGCAGCCACAGTGCGACCCCCACCGTCACAATCAACAGTGGCCACAGCCGTGCATAGCTGGCGCCATTGAGACTGCCCAGGTTCCAGAATGTCAGGGTGCGCAAGGTCGCGTCATCGGCGAGATAGGTAAACAAACCCACAGCAGAACCAGCCAAGGCTGTCAGGGCAATGCCCGCAAGCAACATCACCGCCACATTGGTCTGACCGTTGCGCCGGCCCAACCGATACACCAGCGCCGTCACCCCCAAACCACCGATAAACGCACACAGCGACAGCAGGTACGGGCCCATCACTTCCGGCAACCCGCCAAAAGCAGCCCCGCCGACAATCGCGATCGCCGCCCCGAGGGCGGCGCCGCTGGATACGCCGACCAACCCCGGATCGGCCAGCGGGTTGCGAAACAACCCCTGCATGGCTACACCTGAGAGCGCCAGCACGCCACCCACCGCCAGCCCCAACAAGGTTCGCGGCAAGCGGATCTGCCCCAGGATCAATTCGGCCTGCTCCAGGCCTTCACCCGCAATCGGCACCCCGATCAGGCGCAGTGCCGCGCGCAAGGTGTCAAACAACGGCAGGCTCACCGGCCCCAGTGCCAGCGACAGCCAGATCGACAACAGGCACAACGCGCTCAAACCTGTAAACAGGGCCCGGGGTTTAACCAACGTCCTCATTGGCTGACCGGAACCGCGGGATAGAACTCAGCCGTCAGTTGCTTCAGCCGTTCCGGCAGACGCGGCCCCAGGCCACCCACCAGCAGCGTCGGGTCCAGCTCATAGACACGGCCATTTTTAGCGGCGCGTATAGATGCCAATACCGGGTTTTCTTTCATAAGCGCTTTGCGCGCCGCCTCACCGGTCAGGCTGCGGTCGGCAAATACCAGCACTTCAGGGTTGAGCCCCGCCAGCGCTTCCACCGAAAACGGCTTGTAACCGCTGTGGGTCGCCAGGTTATGTCCCCCCGCTTGCGTCAGCAGCCAGTCCGCCGCCGTATCTTTGCCAGCAATCATCGGTTTACCACCGGCATGGCCCAACAGCAGCAATACCCCGGGCGCCTGATGACTGGCTTGTGCGGCCTTGACCTGCTGTTGATGCTCTTCCAGTTGCTGCTGGTAGTCCTTGAACACTTGCGCTGCCTGCGCCTCATCCCCCAGCAGGCGCCCCAAATGCTGCAAGGTGCCCTCAAGGCTGGCAAGGTCTGCCTGGGCCGAAAACATCTCCACCGGCACACCGGCACCGCGAATCTGCAACAACACCGCGGCCGGGCCCATTTCTTCAGTGCCGATCAGCACATCCGGCTTCAGGCTCAGGACACCTTCTGCCGAGAGTTGGCGCTGATAGCCGATACTGGGCAGCGACTTGAGTGATTCAGGATGCTGGCTGGTGGTATCGACCCCAACCAATTTAGACTCCGCACCCAATACGCTGACCCACTCCGAAAGCGCTCCTCCGGCGCTGACCCAACGTTGTGGCAACTCGCCAGCCAGGCTGACATGACTGATCATAAGGCCTGCACAGAACGTAATCAGGCGGGTACTCAGGCGCATACAGAGGCTTTCCTTGAATAAAGAGGGCTCACAATTTTCACGCTGTGAAAACAGCACATGCAGAGCAAGCCGCCATTTGATAATTGTTTGCATTTGCACGTCAACCTGTTAACCCGCTCAGAAACGCGTCATCGACTCAACCGTTTAGCTGTTATTAAGGATTGTCATGAAGTTTTTATGCTCATCGCACGCACTGAGCGAAGGTACCAGCCGTGGCTTTGAGCTGGATGAAGTGCGGCTGCTGATCACTCGCCGGGAGGGCCGGGTGTATGCCTACAAAAACCGCTGTCCCCATCGCGGGGTGGCACTGGAATGGCAACCCGACCAGTTTCTCGATCCCAGCGCCAGCCTGATCCAGTGTTCAACCCACGCAGCATTGTTCCTGATCGAAAGCGGGGAATGCGTGGCCGGGCCCTGCGCGGGACAATTTCTGACAGCCCTCGACTGCCGTGAAGACAGCCAAGGGATCTGGATTACACCGCAAGCCTCAGAGGATGACGTCTAGACGGCGATCAACCACTACAGCATCCGATGTCAGGCTGACCCCATAAGCCAGCACCTGCACCCCGGCCGCCACAGCCTCGCGCAGGGCAGCGGCATAACCCGGGTCGATTTCTTCAGCCGGACGCACCGCATCGATCCCCGTCAGGTTGACGCAATACAACTGCACTGCACGCACGCCCTCCTTCGCCAGGGTCGCCAGCTCGCGCAGATGCTTGGCGCCACGCTGGGTCACGGCATCCGGAAATGCCGCGACACGGGAACCGTCAAACCCCAGGGTGACACTCTTGACCTCGACATAGGCAAAGCCCTGCGGGTACTCAAGGCGAAAATCGATGCGACTTTTTTCCTGCCCGTAAGGGACCTCGCGCTTGAGCGCGGTAAAACCCTCCAGCTCGGTAATCACCCCGGCCAGCAGCGCCTCTTCGATCAAGTGATTGGCGCGCCCGGTGTTCACGCACGCCAGCCGTCCTTGCGGGGTTTGGCTGATTTCCCAGGTACCCGGCAACTTGCGCTTGGGGTCGTTGGAACGACTGAACCACACCTGACCACCCTCGACCATGCAATTGAGCATGGAACCGGTGTTCGGGCAGTGGATGGTCATCAACTCGCCAGCGCTGGTTTCGATATCCGCCAAAAAGCGCTTATAGCGCTTGATCAGGCGCCCTTCTTCCAGTTCAGGTGAAAAACGCATCAGCCCTTCCAGCTCTTGAGGCCACGGGCAATCCGCTCAACAGCTTCCTGCAGGCGTGGCAAATTTTGGGTATAGGCAAAGCGTACATGATGCCCGGATTTGTAACGGCCGAAATCCAGGCCTGGGGTAAAGGCGATGTGCTGGGTTTCCAGAAAATGCTGACAAAACGCGAAGGCATCACCGCCAAACGCGCTGATGTCGGCATACAGGTAAAACGCACCTTCAGGCTCAACCGCAATGCCAAAGCCCAGCTCGCGCAAGGCCGGCAACAGAAAATCGCGACGACGGCCAAACTCGGCCCGACGCTCTTCCAGAATCGCCAGGGTCTGCGGTTCGAAGCAGGCCAATGCTGCGTACTGGGCCATGCTTGGCGCGCTGATATAGAGATTCTGTGCGAGTTTCTCCAGGTCGGCCACTGCCTCAGGCGGCGCCACCAGCCAGCCCAGGCGCCAGCCGGTCATGCCGAAATACTTGGAAAAACTATTAAGCACAAACGCGCTGTCATCAACTTCCAGCACACTCGCCGCATCACAGCCATAGGTCAGGCCGTGATAGATCTCATCCACCACCAGATGCCCATTGCGGGCCTTGACCGCTGCAGACAGGGCTGCCAGTTCGTCACGACTCAACAGTGTGCCGGTCGGATTGGCCGGGGACGCCACCAACGCGCCTACGCTGTCCTGGTTCCAGTGGCGTTCGACCAGTTCGGCTGTGAGTTGATAGCGCACATCGGGGCCTACAGGCACCAGTTGGGCCGCCCCCTCTACCAAACGCAGGAAATGTCGGTTACATGGGTAGCCTGGGTCTGCTAGCAACCAATGTTTACCCGGATCAACCAGCAGGCTGGAAGCCAGTAACAGGGCACCAGAACCACCGGGCGTTATAAGAATTCGCCCGGGGTCGATATTCAAGCCATAGCGCTGCCGGTAAAACCCGCTGATCGCTTCACGCAGTTCCGGCAGGCCACGGGCGGCGGTATAACGGGTTTTGCCGGCGGCCAGGGCAGCCTGGCCGGCAGCAATGATCGGCTCGGCCGTGGTGAAGTCCGGCTCGCCGATTTCCAGGTGAATCACATCGTGCCCGGCAGCCTGCAACTCATTGGCCCGCGCCAACAACGCCATCACGTGGAACGGTTCGATTGCGCGGCTGCGCGCACTGTATGACTGAGCCATGAGCCTGCCTTCCTGGGTAAGCAAAAAGCCGATTCTACCCAAGCAGTGCTATAAGAGAGAGCTAATTACGGTCTTAGCCCACTTGCCGATAGAACCAAACAACCCGGCCTTTAGTCATAGCTCGACTAAAATTATTAATTAGCCACTAATCTCAAGCACCACAGGCTCTGCACACATACCCTGAGAACGGGCTGGACATGCGGGAGTAGCGCAGCCCGATTTGATCTGGTAAGTTCGCCCGCTTGCAGCCGCAGGGCCGGCAGGTGTCGGTGATGTTGCAATCCTGCGCAATGGATTAGAAGAATGAGAGGCGGTCCATTTCATGCCCACACAAGCAAAGCAACAGAATACTCAACTTAGCGGCTTCGAACCCTACGTTGAAAAGAAGGGTGAAGAGTACATGGGCGAGCCCATGCGTAAACACTTCACCAAGATTCTGCAAAAGTGGAAACAGGACTTGATGCAGGAAGTCGACCGCACCGTTGATCATATGAAAGACGAAGCGGCAAACTTTCCTGACCCATCCGACCGCGCGAGCCAGGAAGAAGAATTCAGCCTGGAACTGCGCGCCCGCGATCGCGAGCGCAAGCTGATCAAGAAAATCGACAAGACGCTGCAACTGATTGAAGACGAAGAATATGGCTGGTGCGAATCCTGCGGCGTCGAAATCGGTATCCGTCGACTCGAGGCCCGCCCTACTGCCGACATGTGCGTAGACTGCAAGACCTTGGCTGAAATCAAGGAAAAACAAGTCGGCAAGTAATCGCCAACTTGACCAGATGGGGCGTGCGAACGCCCCATTTTTGTTTGTGAAATTTCAGTGCCCTGCGTGGGAGCGGGCTTGCTCGCGATAGCATCACCGCGCCAAAGGTTCCAAACCGGGTTGCCCCATCGCGAGCAAACCCGCTCCCACAAGAAATCGGCCCACGTCCATGACTGCACCCTCCTATATCGGGCGCTTCGCCCCTACGCCCAGCGGCCATCTGCATTTTGGCTCGTTGGTCGCCGCCCTTGCGTCATACCTCGATGCCCGCTCCGTAGGTGGCCGCTGGTTGCTGCGCATGGAAGATCTCGATCCGCCGCGGGAAATGCCCGGCGCCCAGGCCGCGATTCTCGATGCCCTTGAGCGCTACGGTTTTGAATGGGACGGCGAACTGGTCCGTCAAAGCGAGCGCCACGAAGCCTATGCGCACGTGCTAAACCGGTTGTTCAGCATGGGCCTGGCCTACGCCTGCACCTGTTCACGCAAACAGCTGGAAGGTTACAACGGCATTTACCCCGGCTTTTGCCGCAATGCCGGGCACTCAATGGATAACGCAGCCATCCGCATTCGCGTCCCTGAGCTGGAATATGCCTTCACCGACCGGGTTCAGGGCGAGTTCCGCCAGCACCTGGGGCGCGATGTCGGTGATTTCGTGATTCGTCGCCGCGACGGTCTCTATGCCTACCAATTGGCGGTGGTGCTCGATGATGCCGCCCAGGGTGTGACCGATATCGTGCGTGGCGCCGACCTGCTCGACTCCACCCCGCGCCAACTTTACCTGCAAGAGTTGCTGGGTTTGTCACAACCGCGCTATCTGCATGTGCCGCTGATCGTGCAGCCTGATGGCCACAAACTCGGCAAATCCTATCGCTCACCGCCCCTGACCCCGGAGCAGGCCACCCCGCTGCTGCTGCGGGCCTTGCGTGCTCTGGGTCAGACAACAGAGCAACACCTGAACGACGCTACCCCGCGTGAGGTGCTGGATTGGGGCATTGCCCACTGGAACGCCGCCAATATCCCACGCACACTGACCCTCGCCGAGGCGCAATTACGCTGACAGCCCTTGCAGGTTGCCAGCCATCCGTTACCATCGCCGCACGTTTTTGGGCATGCGGCCTGTAAAAGTGAGGGCGGGATGTATATCTATCGATTGGTCCTGTTGCTGGTTGTCGGGATCTACCTGTTTTCTCCCGCCATCATGGATTGGTGGATCGATGCGACAGGCGCCTGGTACCGGCCCTATCTGCTCTGGCTGATTCTGATCGTTGTGACCTTTATTCTGCAGAGCCAAAAAGATGCCGATGAGCTTTAGCCTGACCCAGATGATCCTGATCAGCGCCGCCTACCTGCTGGTGCTGTTTGGCGTGGCCTGGATCAGTGAACGCGGCATGATCCCGCGCGCAATCATTCGTCACCCGCTGACCTACACCCTATCTTTAGGCGTTTACGCCAGTGCCTGGGCGTTCTACGGCACAGTGGGGCTGGCTTACGAATATGGCTACGGCTTTTTGTCCAGCTACCTTGGGGTTTCCGGGGCTTTTCTGCTGGCGCCTGTGTTGCTTTACCCCATTCTAAAAATCACCCGCACCTACCAGCTCTCATCGCTGGCCGACCTGTTCGCCTTTCGCTTCCGCAGCACCTGGGCCGGAGCCCTGACCACGATTTTCATGCTGATAGGCGTGTTACCGCTATTGGCCCTGCAAATCCAGGCCGTGGCCGACTCCATCAGCATCCTCACCCGCGAGCCGGTGCAACACCGCGTAGCCCTGAGCTTCTGCGCACTGATCACCCTGTTTACGATCTTCTTCGGCTCTCGGCATATAGCCACCCGTGAGAAACACGAAGGCCTGGTATTCGCCATTGCCTTTGAGTCGGTGATCAAGCTGATCGCCATTGGCGGTGTGGGCCTTTACGCGCTTTATGGCGTGTTCGATGGCCCGCAACAGCTGGAAGTCTGGCTGCTGCAAAACCAGACCGCCCTCGCCGCACTGCACACACCGCTTCAAGAAGGGCCATGGCGCACCCTGCTGCTGGTATTTTTCGCCTCGGCCATTGTGATGCCGCACATGTATCACATGACCTTCACCGAGAACCTCAACCCGCGCGGGCTGGTCAGCGCCAGCTGGGGCCTGCCGCTGTTCCTGTTGCTGATGAGCCTGGCCGTGCCGCTGATCCTGTGGGCCGGCCTCAAGCTGGGCGCCACCACCAATCCGGAATACTTCACACTCGGTATCGGTATTGCCGCCAACAGCAAACCCCTGGCGCTGCTGGCCTATGTGGGCGGGCTTTCGGCCTCCAGCGGGCTGATTATCGTCACCACCCTGGCGCTTTCGGGCATGGCCCTCAACCACCTGGTGCTGCCGCTTTATCAACCGCCCGCCGAAGGTAATATCTACCGCTGGCTGAAGTGGACCCGCCGCGCCCTGATCGTTGCCATTATCATGGCCGGCTACGGTTTCTACCTGCTGCTGGGCGCCGAGCAGGATCTGGCCAACCTCGGCATCGTGGCCTTTGTCGCCACGTTGCAGTTTTTGCCGGGCGTGCTCTCGGTACTGTACTGGCCGACGGCCAACCGACGTGGCTTTATTGCCGGTCTGCTGGCCGGGATACTGGTGTGGATGGCGAGCATGCTGTTCCCGCTGATCGGAAACTTCCAGGGCTTCTATATCCCGTGGTTGAACATGATCTATGTGCTGGACGATACCAGCTGGCACATGGCAGCCATCGCCTCGCTGGCGGCCAACGTGCTGATGTTCACCCTGATTTCCCTGTTCACCAACGCCAGCCCTGAAGAAGCCAGTGCCGCCGAAGCCTGTGCTGTGGATAACGTACGCCGCCCGCAACGTCGCGAGCTGCACGCGGCCTCCCCGCAGGAGTTCGCTACTCAGCTGGCCAAACCTCTGGGCGCCAAAGCGGCGCAAAAAGAAGTCGAACAGGCGCTGCGTGACCTTTTCCTGCCTTTCGATGAACGTCGCCCCTATGCCTTGCGACGCCTGCGCGACAGGATCGAAGCCAACCTTTCCGGCCTGATGGGCCCCAGCGTCGCACAAGATATGGTCGAAACCTTTTTGCCCTACAAGTCCGGCGGCGAAAACTACGTTACCGAGGACATTCACTTTATCGAAAGCCGGCTTGAGGACTACCACTCACGCCTTACCGGGCTGGCAGCCGAGCTCGACGCCTTGCGCCGTTATCACCGCCAGACCCTGCAAGAGTTGCCGATGGGCGTGTGTTCACTGGCCAAGGATCAAGAGATCCTGATGTGGAACAAGGCCATGGAAGAGTTGACCGGCATCCCGGCCCAGCGCGTGGTGGGTTCGCGCCTGGGTACCCTGGGCGATCCATGGCGCGAGTTGCTGCAAGGTTTTATCGACCTGCCGGACGAACACTTGCACAAGCAGCACCTGGCCCTTGATGGCCAGACCCGCTGGCTCAACCTGCACAAAGCCGCCATTGACGAGCCGCTGGCACCGGGTAACAGCGGCCTGGTGCTGCTGGTCGAGGACCTGACGGAAACCCAGATGCTCGAAGACAAGCTGGTGCACTCCGAGCGCCTGGCCAGCATCGGGCGGCTGGCGGCAGGGGTGGCTCACGAAATCGGCAACCCGGTCACCGGCATTGCCTGCCTGGCGCAGAACCTGCGCGAGGAACGCGAAGACGATAGCGAACTGACCGAAATCAGCAGCCAGATACTTGAACAGACCAAACGCATCTCACGCATCGTCCAGTCTCTGATGAGCTTCGCCCATGCCGGCAGCCATCAACACAATGACGAGCCCGTCTGTCTGGCCGAAGTAGCCCAGGATGCCATTGGCCTGCTGGCCCTGAACCGACGCAATTTCGAAGTGCAATTCTACAACCTGTGCGACCCGGACCACTGGGTCGACGGCGACCCGCAGCGGCTCGCCCAGGTATTGATCAACCTGCTCTCCAACGCCCGCGACGCGACGCCTGCCGGCAGTGCCGTACGGGTCAAGAGCGAGGCCAGCGAGCACACCGTCGACCTTATTGTGGAAGATGAAGGCACTGGCATTCCGCAGAACATCATGGACCGGTTGTTCGAACCGTTTTTCACCACCAAGGACCCTGGCGAAGGTACAGGTCTGGGCCTTGCACTGGTCTATTCCATCGTTGAAGAGCATTATGGACAAATCACCATCGACAGCCCGGCTGACATTCACAGCCAACGCGGAACCCGTATCCGGGTGACACTACCGCGTCATGTCGAAGCGACGTCCGCTGTGAACTGAGACCGTCGAGAGAACCGAATCAATGCCGCATATTTTGATCGTCGAAGATGAAACCATCATCCGCTCCGCCCTACGCCGCTTACTGGAGCGCAATCAATACCAGGTCAGCGAGGCTGGCTCGGTGCAAGAGGCGCAGGAGCAGTTCAGCATCCCGTCGTTTGACTTGATTGTCAGCGACCTGCGCCTGCCCGGCGCTCCGGGGACCGAGCTGATCAAGCTTGGCCAGGGCAAGCCGGTGCTGATCATGACCAGCTATGCCAGCCTGCGCTCGGCCGTGGACTCGATGAAAATGGGCGCGGTGGACTACATCGCCAAACCTTTTGATCACGACGAAATGCTGCAAGCGGTGGCGCGCATTCTGCGTGACCGGCAAAACACCCAGAGCGCGCCGGCCGAACGCCCTGCCAAAGCAGGCACCGCTGACAAAAACACGGTGGATAACAGCAACGGTGAAATCGGCATCATCGGTTCGTGCCCGCCAATGCTGGACATGTACAGCAAGATTCGCAAAGTAGCGCCCACTGACTCCAATGTGCTGATCCAGGGTGAATCCGGCACAGGTAAAGAGCTGGTAGCCCGCGCCCTGCACAACCTGTCGCGCCGCGCCAAAGCACCGATGATCTCGGTCAACTGCGCGGCCATCCCGGAATCCCTGATCGAGTCCGAACTGTTCGGCCACGAAAAAGGCGCGTTTACCGGCGCCAGCGCTGGCCGTGCCGGTCTGGTTGAAGCGGCCGATGGCGGCACGCTGTTCCTCGATGAAATCGGCGAATTGCCGCTTGAGGCCCAAGCCCGACTGCTGCGCGTGCTGCAGGAAGGCGAGATTCGCCGGGTTGGCTCGGTACAGTCGCAAAAGGTCGATGTTCGCCTGATTGCCGCGACCCACCGCGACTTGAAAAGCCTGGCCAAGGTAGGTCAGTTCCGCGAAGACCTGTACTACCGCCTGCACGTTATCGCGCTCAAGCTGCCTGCGCTGCGTGAACGTGGCGCTGACGTCAACGAAATCGCCAACGCCTTCCTCGCCCGCCAAAGTGCTCGCGTGGGTCGCACCGACCTCAAATTCGCCCCTGATGCCGAACGGGCGATCAGCCATTACTCATGGCCGGGTAACGTGCGCGAGCTGGAAAACGCTGTGGAGCGCGCGGTGATCCTCTGTGAAAGCCCGGAAATCTCGGCTGAACTGCTGGGTATCGATATTGAACTGAGCGACCTGCAAGACGATGACTTCATCGGCCTGGCCCCGCAGCAGAGCATCAGTAACGGTAACACCAGCCTTGATCCCACCGAGGACCTGTCACTGGAAGACTACTTCCAGCACTTCGTCCTTGAGCATCAGGACCATATGACCGAGACCGAACTGGCTCGAAAACTGGGGGTCAGCCGCAAATGCTTGTGGGAGCGACGTCAGCGTCTGGGAATCCCGCGACGCAAAACCGGCGTGCCAAGCGAGGGCTAGGTAACAGCGCCAGAGGTAACCAACTGTTACCTCTGTTAAATCACGTAACAAAAGCCGGGTCTTACGGTAACGATGACCCGGCTTTTTTTTGCCCGGAAAAAGGCCAAAACCCTGAAAACCCCTTATTTTGCTGGGCCGCACAAAAGTTGGCACGCACCCTGCTATATGTATTCGTACAAGAACAATAAGAATCACAGCAGCACACAATAAAAATAAGACGTATCGGCTCACGCATAACAAGAACAACACGGCGGAGGCGCAGCTAACTGATTGTTTTGGAGAGGTGTTGTAAATGGGGCTTGCCCCGCGACCAGGCAGAGAACAACAAAAACTGCACTTAAAGCAGAGCCTGAACTGGTTGGATCATTGATCACATCAACGCAGCGACCAAAGCAATCCGTTTGCTCTTATCTCCCGATTGGGAGGGTTGCACAGGCAAGACCTTTGTAACCAGGGCGATTAACAAAAACAAAAAGCCCGCAATCAATAATAAAAATAGAGCACGCAACTAATTCTGGGGGAGCTTCGGCTCCCCTTGTGGTTTCTGCGATTTAACAAATCCCCTCGCAACCGTCTAAACCGCGCCTCTTACAGCTATTTATGCTTACGGCTTGCAGCTTCGCTCGCAAGAGCGGCTAAGCGTCCTACACCATCCCCTGACTAAATGCTAGAATCCCCGCCCATCATGCGGTCATTCTTCGTTTTGGCCGAACATTCCTTCAAACAGTGCATCCCATGCTGAAGAAGCTGTTCCAGTCATTCCGTTCTCCCAAGCGTCGTACGCAACAACTGCGCAGCACCCCTGAAGTGCTCAACAGCAGCCAACACTCGCTGCAACGTGCCCAGTTCAGCCGCTACGCGGTCAATATCGTCGAACGCCTGCAGAACGCCGGTTACCAGGCCTATCTGGTTGGCGGTTGCGTACGCGACATGCTGCTCAATATCACGCCAAAAGACTTTGACGTCGCCACCAGCGCCACGCCCGAGCAAGTGCGCGCCGAATTTCGCAATGCGCGAATCATCGGTCGTCGTTTCAAGTTGGTGCATATCCACTTTGGCCGCGAAATCATTGAAGTCGCGACCTTCCGTGCCAATCACCCGCAAAACGACGAAGAGGAAGACAGCAACCAGTCCTCGCGTAACGAAAGCGGGCGCATCTTGCGCGACAACGTCTACGGCACCCTTGAAGAAGACGCCCAGCGTCGTGACTTCACGATCAACGCCCTGTACTACGACCCGGTCAGCGAGCGCATCCTCGATTACGCCAATGGCGTACACGATATCCGCAACCGCTTGCTGCGCCTGATCGGCGACCCGCAACAGCGCTACCAGGAAGACCCGGTTCGCATGCTGCGCGCCGTGCGCTTTGCCGCCAAGCTCAACTTTGGTATCGAAAAGCACACCGCCGAACCAATCCGCGAACTGGCGCCGATGCTGCGGGAAATCCCTTCCGCGCGCCTGTTCGAAGAAGTGCTCAAGCTGTTCCTCTCCGGTAACGCTTCCGACACCTTCGAGATGCTGGTTGACCTCGAGTTGTTCGACCCTCTGTTCCCGGCCAGCGCCGAAGCACTGGAGCACAACCCGACCTACACCCACACCCTGATCAGCGAAGCCTTGCGCAACACTGATCTGCGCATCAAACAGGGCAAACCGGTGACCCCGGCCTTCCTGTTTGCCGCCCTGTTGTGGCCCGCGTTGCCTGCACGCGTATTGCGCCTGCAAGATCAAGGCATGCCGCCCATTCCTGCCATGCAGGAAGCCGCCCATGAACTGATCGCCGAGCAATGCCAGCGTATTGCTATTCCCAAGCGCTTCACCATGCCGATTCGCGAGATCTGGGACATGCAGGAGCGCCTGCCGCGTCGCAGCGGCAAACGCGCCGACATGTTGCTCGACAACCCGCGTTTCCGTGCCGGGTATGACTTCTTGCTCTTGCGTGAAAGCGCCGGCGAGCAGACCAATGGCCTGGGCGAATGGTGGACCGACTATCAGGACGCCAATGACAGCGGCCGCCGCGAGATGATCCGCGACCTGAGCAACGCCAAGGATGACGGTACCGGCCCTGCACCGCGCAAACGTCGCCGTACCAGCGGTGCCAAGCGTAAACGCAGCGCCGCAGCGGACGAGTAAGCGATGGAGCGCGTCTACATTGGAATGGGCAGCAATCTGGCTGACCCGGCGGATCAATTGCGCAGTGCTGTCCAGGCCCTGGCGCAATTGCCGGACTCCCGACTCATCGGGGTTTCAGCATTTTATCAAAGCGACTCGCTGTTGCCTGGCCAGCCGCGCTACACCAATGCCGTAGCGGCCATCGACAGCTCGCTGGCGCCGCTGGACCTGCTCGATGCCCTGCAGGCCATCGAACTGGACCAGGGACGCGAGCGTCAAGAACGTTGGGGCCCGCGCACTCTGGACCTGGACATCTTGCTATTCGGCGATCGCCTGATCGACGAGCCCCGCCTTAAAGTCCCGCACTACCACATGCACGCCCGGCCTTTTGTGCTGTATCCGCTGGCCGAACTGGCGCCAGCATCGCTGAAACTCTCCGATGGCCGCACGCTCGCGCAATTGCTCGATGACTGCCCATTTATCGGGCTTGAGCGAATCCCCTCTTAAGCTGAATCGAATCAATACCCGGGTAACACCATTGCGGTAACACCCGGAATTGACTTCCAGTGCCCTCGTCACGACTATAGGCATCCCGCAGCCATCCACAGGATGGTGCAATGTGAAAAGCAGGCTTTATAAGCGCCCTCTATAAAGGTGTGCCTGTTCATAACGATGAATCACACGCGTTACTCGCAGTGGTTACCACACTGCCTGACGAGGATCCTTTTCATGCCAGCTATTACCCTGACCACCCTGCAAGGCCTTAAGCAAAAAGGTGAAAAAATCACCATGCTGACGTGCTATGACGCCACCTTCGCCCACGCCTGCAATCAGGCCGGTGTTGAAGTGCTATTGGTAGGCGACTCCCTGGGCATGGTTCTACAAGGGCATGACAGTACATTGCCTGTGACGACCGCTGACATGGCCTACCACGTGGCCTGCGTCAAACGCGGTAACCAGGACGCTCTGATCCTGGCGGACATGGCCTTTATGGCCAACGCCACCCTGGAACAAAGCCTCAACAACAGCGCGGTGCTGATGAAGGCCGGCGCGCATATGGTCAAGGTCGAAGGCGCCGTGTGGCTGGCCGAGTCGATCCGGGCCATGACTGAACGCGGCATCCCCGTGTGCGCGCATATGGGCCTGACCCCGCAGACCGTGAACGTGCTGGGGGGTTACAAGGTACAAGGCCGCAACGAAAACCAGGCGCGCCAGATGCGTGCCGATGCCATTGCCCTGGAACAGGCAGGAGCGGCCATGCTGCTGCTCGAATGTGTACCCAGCGAACTGGCAAAAGAGATCACCCACGCGGTCAAGATCCCGGTCATCGGCATCGGCGCCGGCAGTGACACCGACGGCCAGGTCCTGGTGCTGCACGACATGCTAGGCCTTTCACTGACCGGCCGCGTGCCCAAGTTCGTGAAAAACTTCATGAGCGGCCAGCCCGATATCCAGTCCGCCCTGCGCGCCTACGTCACTGAAGTCAAAGCCGTCAGCTTTCCTGCTACCGAACACGGATTCTCTGCATGAACACAGTTAAAACCGTTCGCGAACTGCGCGCCGTCATCGCCCGCGCACGCCGTGAAGGCAAACAGATAGCACTGGTCCCGACCATGGGCAATCTGCACAGTGGCCATGGCGCACTGGTAACCACCGCCGCACAACAAGCCGATTTCGTGGTGGCGAGCATTTTCGTCAACCCGCTGCAGTTTGGCGCCAACGAAGATCTGGATACCTATCCGCGCACCCTGGCAGCCGACCAGGAAAGGCTTCTGCAGGCAGGCTGTGACTTGCTGTTTGCCCCGACCGTTGAAGAAATGTACCCCAACGGCATGGACGGCCTGACCCGTGTTACTGCTGCCAAATTAAGCAATGAACTGTGCGGCAGCCGTCGCCCGGGGCATTTCGATGGTGTGACCACCGTGGTCAGCAAGCTGTTCAACATGGTTCAGCCCGACCTGGCGATTTTTGGGCAAAAAGACTACCAACAGCTGGCAGTCATTCGCGCAATGGTCAACGATCTGAACTTCCCGATCCAGATCATCAGCGAACCCACCGTGCGCGCCGAAGACGGCCTGGCCCTGTCCTCGCGCAATGGTTACCTGAGCGAAGAGCAGCGAGCCCTGGCGCCAGCGCTGTACCGTCACCTGAGTGAAATGGCGCGCGCCATCGAAGCCGGTGAGCGCGACTACCCGGCCCTGGTGCGCCAGCATCTGGCGCAAATCGAAGCCATTGGTTTTCGTCCGGACTACCTGGAAGTGCGCCACGCACAGACCTTGCTACCGGCACAGGCGACTGATCGCGACCTGGTAATTCTGGTTGCGGCCTTCCTGGGTGCCACCCGTTTGATCGACAACGTACATCTTAATCTCGACAGCGCGCTCTGACAGAGTGGCCTGTGCGGAACCGCGGAATGACCCGCACTCCATAAAGAAACACTGAAACGTTTCACCTGCTGTGACGTAACTGTGACAAAAGTTACTTCTCGGTGTCAGACAAAGCCAAGACAGAAGCAGGCGCGAAGGTTACTGTAATCGCCCTGCTTCCAGTTAACGTGCAGAATCAGACCGACCGAACGCCTGAACAAGAAAAACCAGGCGCAGGTGTTTTCAGTGTCCAAAGGCAGTTCAAGCAAAAAGGATATCCGCAGCGATGGCGTACTACCGCACCCCTCACGACGTTACCGCTCTGCCCGCTTGGCAAGCGTTGAAACTTCACCGTGCCAGCATGCAAAACTTCAGCATGCGTGACGCGTTTAACAGCAACCCGAAACGTTTTGAAGAATTCACCCTGAGCAGCTGCGGGCTGTTTCTGGACTACTCGAAAAACCTGATCACCAACGAGACCCGCGACCTTCTGGTCGACCTCGCCAATGAGGTCGACCTCAAAGGCGCAATCAAGTCGTTGTTCAGCGGTGAAATCGTCAACGCCTCTGAAGGTCGCCCGGCCCTGCACACCGCGTTGCGCCGTCCGGTTGCCGACAAACTGTCGGTCAACGGCGTGAACATCATGCCCGAGGTGCATAAAGTCCTGAACCAGATGACCGAGCTGGTCGGCCGGATTCACGACGGTCTGTGGCGCGGTTACACCGAGAAGCCAATCACCGACATCGTCAATATCGGCATCGGCGGCTCGTTCCTCGGCCCTGAGCTGGTTTCTGAAGCGCTGCTGTCCTACGCGCAAAAAGGTGTGCGCTGCCATTACCTGGCGAACATCGACGGCAGTGAGTTCCATGAACTGACCGCAAAACTGCGCGCTGAAACCACGCTGTTTATTGTTTCGTCAAAGTCCTTCAATACCCTCGAAACCCTGAAAAACGCCCAGGCGGCACGGGCGTGGTACCTGGCTCAGGGCGGTTCTGAAGCTGAGCTGCATCGCCACTTTATCGCCGTATCGAGCAACAACGCGGCAGCCGTGGCATTCGGTATTCGAGAAGAAAACATCTTCCCGATGTGGGACTGGGTCGGCGGGCGTTACTCGCTGTGGTCGGCCATCGGTCTGCCAATTGCCCTGGCCATCGGCATGTCCAACTTCAAAGAGCTGCTGTCCGGTGCCTACAGCATGGACCAGCACTTCCAGACTGCTCCGTTCGAGCAGAACATGCCGGTACTGATGGCCGCACTGGGCGTGTGGTATGGCAACTTCTGGGGCGCGCAAAGCCACGCGATCCTGCCGTACGACCACTACCTGCGCAACATCACCAAGCACTTGCAACAACTGGATATGGAATCCAACGGCAAGAGCGTGCGCCAGGACGGCACTCCGGTGTCAACCGATACTGGCCCGGTGATCTGGGGTGGAGTGGGCTGCAACGGTCAGCATGCGTACCACCAATTGCTGCACCAAGGCACCCAACTGATCCCGGCCGACTTTATCGTGCCGATTGTCAGCTTCAACCCGGTGTCCGACCACCATCAATGGCTGTATGCCAACTGCCTGTCGCAAAGCCAGGCGCTGATGCTGGGTAAAACCCGCGCAGAAGCCGAAGCTGAACTGCGCGACAAGGGCATGAGCGAAGAAGAAGTTAAAAAACTGGCACCGCACAAGGTGATCCCGGGCAACCGCCCGAGCAATACCCTGGTGGTGGAACGCATCAGCCCGCGCCGTCTGGGTGCACTGGTTGCGCTGTACGAACACAAAGTGTTTGTGCAAAGCGTGATCTGGGGCATCAACGCCTTCGACCAATGGGGTGTTGAACTGGGCAAGGAGCTGGGCAAAGGCGTATACAACCGTCTGACCGGTATCCAGGAAGAGCCTGCCGACGATGCGTCGACCCAGGGCCTGATCAACTACTTCCGCGGCCGTCACCGCGGGTGATTGATAGCCAGCCAGTTTTCATCGACTGGCTGGCACCATCGAGAAAGGCATAATGGAATTTATCCGCCGCCCCATCGAGCGCCAGATCATGAGCCTGACCGGGCTTTCCCTCGGCAAGCTCGACCTCGAAAACCCCAAGGGCGACCCCGGCCTGTTCGGCCCGGACTCCATCAGTTGGCAGGTCCACGGTGACTTCACCAGCATGCTGATTGGCGGCATCAGCGCCTTGATGCTGCAAGCCTTGCACCCACTGGCCCTGGCCGGGGTGTGGGACCACTCCAGTTTCCGCGAAGACATGCTGGGTCGGCTACGCCGCACCGGGCAGTTCATTTCAGGTACCACCTTCGGCGCCACTGGCGATGCCAACTGGCTGATCGACAAAGTGCGCACCATCCACCTGCAAGTCAGCGGCACCGGTCTCGATGGCCGCCCCTATGCGGCCAGCGACCCCGAGCTGCTGACCTGGGTGCATGTGGCCGAAGTCAGCAATTTTCTCGCCGCCCACCTGCGCTATCGCAACCCGCATTTATCCGCTGAAGATCAGGACCGCTACTACGACGAAATCGCCATGATCGCTGAACGCCTGGGCGCCACCCACGTACCGCGCTCACGTCAGCAAGTAGCCGATTACCTCGACAGCGTTCGCCCGCAATTGCTTTGCGATGAGCGCAGCCGTGAAGTCATTCGCCTGCTGCTCAACGCCCCTGCCCCCAGCCTGCTGGCCAAACCATTTGGTGCATTGATGATGCAGGCCGGGATCGATTTACTGCCCGACTGGGCCAGCGACCAGTTGGGGCTGCAACAACACTCGATGATTCGCAAAGGGGTGCGGGCCGGGGTCAACAGCACCGCGCCAATCCTGCGCTGGGCCGTACGCAACGGTTCGGTACAACGGGCGCGACGGCGCATGGGGCTTGGCTGAAAACCGCTACGTTGCCATCGCGGGCAGGCCCGCACCCACAGGATCTGTGGTGCTCTTGTGGGAGCGGGCCTGCCCGCGATGAACTCAACACCGATTTATGCCACCATGCCCGCCTGAATCCGGACACAACACTCCAAGAATAAAGAGGACTCAAGCAATGCAAGACGTCGTAATCGTTGCGGCTACCCGCACCGCCGTTGGCAGCTTTCAAGGTTCCCTGGCCCATGTACCTGCCGTGGAACTGGGTGCCGCCGTCATTCGCCAATTACTCGCACAAACCGGCCTGGATGGCGCCCAGGTCGACGAAGTGATCATGGGTCAGGTACTGACCGCCGGTGCCGGGCAAAACCCTGCCCGCCAGGCGGCAATCAAGGCCGGCCTGCCGTTTGCGGTACCGGCATTGACCCTGAACAAGGTTTGCGGGTCGGGCCTCAAGGCCCTGCACCTGGGGGCCCAGGCCATTCGATGCGGCGATGCCGAGGTGATCATCGCCGGCGGCCAGGAAAACATGAGCCTGTCCAACTACATCATGCCCGGTGCCCGCACCGGTCTGCGCATGGGCCACAGTCAGATCGTCGACACCATGATCAGCGATGGCCTGTGGGATGCGTTCAACGACTACCACATGGGCATTACCGCCGAAAACCTTGTGGCTAAATACGACATCAGCCGTGAAGCGCAAGACGCCTTCGCCGCCGCCTCACAGCAAAAAGCCACTGCGGCGATTGAAGCCGGGCGCTTTGTCGATGAAATCACCCCCGTCCTGATCCCGCAGCGCAAAGGCGATCCGATCGCATTCACTACCGACGAGCAACCGCGCGCTGGCACCACCGCCGAATCGTTGGCAAAACTGCGTCCCGCATTCAAAAAAGACGGTTCCGTCACCGCAGGGAACGCCTCCTCACTCAATGACGGCGCAGCCGCGGTCATGCTCATGAGCGCCGCCAAGGCCAAGGCCCTGGGCTTGCCGGTGCTGGCCAAAATCGCAGCCTACGCCAATGCCGGCGTGGATCCGGCCATCATGGGCATCGGCCCGGTCAGTGCCACCCAGCGTTGCCTGAGCAAAGCCGGCTGGACTTTGCAGCAACTGGACCTGATCGAAGCCAACGAAGCCTTCGCCGCACAAGCGCTGGCCGTGGGCCAGGAACTGCAATGGGACGCGAGCAAGGTCAACGTCAATGGCGGCGCAATTGCCATTGGCCACCCTATTGGTGCGTCAGGTTGCCGGATCCTGGTGACCCTGCTTCACGAAATGCTCAAGCGCGACGCCAAAAAAGGCCTGGCCACCTTGTGCATCGGCGGTGGTCAGGGCGTAGCGCTGGCGATCGAGCGGGAGTAATGCAAAACGTGTAGATACTCTGTTGCCGGTCAAGCCATCCTGTGGGAGCGAGCCTGCTCGCGAACGACCTTCGCGCTGTCTCTTATACACATCT